>NZ_JAOCHX010000024.1:0-53874 GCF_029843245.1 Empedobacter sp. GD03739
GAATAATTTATTCAGTATAGTTAATAATATAATGGATACGATGCTGATGACATCATAATTAAGTTTCTATAAAGAAGCTCTTTTATAAAATAGGAGTGACAGAATCAAAAAAAAGGAGAACATGAGGTTCTCCTTTTTTAGTTGATAGTAATTATTGTTATCGTTGTTATGCTAATCAATGTTTATTATACTCTAGAATTAAATAACCTCAGCTACAACAAAAGTACTACCCCCAATGTAAATCATGTCATTTTCTGTTGCATTTGATTTTGCTGCAATTAATGCCTTTTCTACTGTATCAAAAAAGTGTTTATCGGTAATATCTTCTGGAATTATTTTATACAATTCATCGATATCATATTTTCGAGGAACATCTGGTTGACAGAAATAATAGGTTGCTTTTTTTGGAAAAAAATTTAAAATAGATAAAACATCTTTATCATTCACAAATCCTAAAACCAAATGCAATTGATTATAAGCTTGCTCATTTATTTGTTTTGAAACTTCTGCTAAACCATGTGGATTATGCGCAGTATCAGCAACAATTAATGGATGTTGTCCTAAAATATCCCAACGTCCACGCAAATTTGTATTCTTTACAACATTCAATAAGCCATTCGCAATATTTTCAGGGGAGATCGCCCAATTTTGTTTTTGCAATTGCTCAATAGCGGTTAAAACAGTACGTTTATTTTTAATTTGATAAGATCCTTTCAAATCTGAAGGTAAATCTTGAAAATGTTTTTCTTCTGCAAAAATGATTTCAGCATTTCTATCTTTTGCAACTTGCTCAAAAACTGGTTTTGTCTCGGCTGTTGTTTCACCAATTACAACCGCAGTATTTGGTTTGATTATTCCAGCTTTTTCAAATGCAATTTTATCCAACGTATCACCCAAAAATTGTGTATGGTCTAAACCAATGTTCGTAATCACAGAAAGTTCTGGTAAAATAATATTAGTTGAATCTAATCGTCCGCCCAAACCAGTTTCTATAATTGCGATATCTACATTTTGTTGTGCAAAATATTCGAAAGCCATCGCAATTGCTATTTCGAAAAAAGACGCTTTTTGATCGATGATTTTTTTTTCATGTTTACTTACAAAGTCAATCACAAATTCTTCATCAGCCATTGCGCCATTTACACGAATTCGTTCACGGAAATCTTTGAGATGTGGAGAAGTTGTCAAACCTGTTTTATAACCTGCTTCCTGAAAAATAGAGGCCAACATATGAGACGTACTTCCTTTACCATTTGTCCCTGCAATATGAACCGTTTTAAACTTAGTTTGAGGATTTCCCAAATACTCGCATAACGCTGTAATATTTGTTAAATCTGCTTTCATTGCTGATGCTCCAACACGTTGAAACATTGGTAAATTTGTAAACAACCAATCGATTGTTTCTTGATACGTTCTCATTTATTCAAAAATTTTACACGAAGTTACGGAATCATCTTCAAAAAAAAATCGAATTCCTCCGAAGAAAAATTCGACTTGATATGATGAATATTTTGTTCAATTAATCTGAATAATCCTGACGAGTCGTTAAAGTTCTTTTTAAATAAAAGAATCCAAAAACTGCTGCAGCTACCGAAGCTACAAGAATCATTAATTTAGCTTCATTCACATAATCAGGATCTTTAAACGCCAAAATCGATACGAAAATAGACATTGTAAAACCAATTCCTGCTAACATTCCTGCACCAAAAACACGTTTAAAGTTTACAGCTGTTGGCAATTCACTTAATCCCAATTTTACAGCTATAAAAGTCGCTAAGGTTACACCAATTGGTTTACCTACTACTAAACCTAAGAAAATTCCAGCTGCTAACGGGAAACTAAAATGTGAGAATCCTCCACCATCAATAGTAATTGCTGTATTTGCTAAAGCGAATAATGGTAAAATGATGAAGGCAACTGGTAAATGTAAAAAGTGTTCTGCTTTTGCACAAAGAGATTTGGATTGATCTTTATTAAAAGGAATTGTAAAAGCCACTAAAACACCTGCAATTGTTGCGTGTATTCCTGAGTGTAACATAAACCACCATACAATAATTCCACCAATTATATAAGGTATGATTGTATTCACCTTCATTCGATTTAAACCAAATAATAAAGCTAAAACACCCATTGCAATCCCAAATTGAGTAATATCAAAAGGTAACTCAGGATTAGGATAAAATAATGCAATCACCAAAATAGCACCTAAATCATCAATTACTGCAAGTGCCGTTAAAAACACTTTTAAAGACATTGGTACTCTTTTACCTAACATTGTAATCACTGCAACGGCAAATGCAATATCAGTAGCCATTGGAATTCCAAATCCATTAATGGTATCAGTTCCGTAATTCAAAGCAGCAAAAATTCCAGCAGGAAGTAACATACCTCCAACTGCAGCAAAAATGGGTAAAATTGCTTTCTTTACATTGGAAAGTTCTCCAATTAGCATTTCACGTTTTAATTCTAATCCAATTAAGAAAAAGAAAATAGCCATTAATCCATCGTTGATCCAATGTGCAAAAGAATGCCCGAATAGATCCAAATGCCAAAGGCTTTGGTAAGAATCAGCAAACATTGAATTGGCAACAATTAACGAAAATAGTGTACAGAAAATTAAAGTAATTCCGCCAGAAGTTTGGCTATGAATAAATTTTTGAAATAGTTTAGAAACAATCATTTTATTTTTTTTAATTTGGTAAAAATAATGAACTCGTTTTTAACCGCCTAATCTAAACGAAACAATAAGACCTAAATTATCATTTATATAATCTTTAAAATACTTTTTTGATACCAATTGCTAAAATTAAACATCTTTTCGATGATAAAAACAAATATGAAAGGTAAAATCAGCAAGAAATAATTATGAGATTGAATGATAAAAAAACTACAAAACACTAAAAATCTAATATGTTCTAAATACGGTACCCATCTTTTTTGTTCTAATTGTGCACCAATATTTATTAATGTAATCAAGACAAATACAACGAAGAAACCTTTGGTTAAATTATCAAATTGATCAAAGTAATATGTTAGAATACTCATCGCAAAAAACGATAAAATCAATTGTAAATTAATATAACCTTTGTATTTGAAATGATAACTATTCACTTTATTCTTAGACATCCATTTCTTTTCAATAATTGGTCTTATTTCCTGATCCATAACCGCTGGACTACCAAAATATATTGTCAATTTTTCTTTAATAGATGATTTTCTTCGAGCAGCCTCGTACAACTCTAAATAATAATGAAAATGTTGCCACAAAAAACTGTAACTATTGATAGGATGAGTTAATCCATATTTGGGTTTTTCTTCTTCTTTCTGAAAAGTACCAAATAATTTGTCCCAAAAAACAAATACATCTCCATAATTTTTGTCCAAATATTTTTCGTCAGAAGCATGATGAACACCATGAAGAGAAGGCGTTATAAAAATATATTCGAGCCATTTTTGTTTCTCCAAAATCTGCGTATGTGTAAAAAAAGAATACACGCCATGAACCACCAAAATCGTCATTACTAAATTTGGATGAAAACCAATAAAAGGCAAAATACACCAGAATACATTGCGAACAATTGCTTGTAAAGTCGTTATACGTGCCGCAACCGTGAAATTAAATTCTTCGGATTGATGATGCACAATATGGGCTCCCCAAAAAATATTGACTTCATGTCCCAAACGATGATACCAATACCAGACAAAATCTGTCGCTAGAAGCATCACAACCCAAATCCACCAAGCATTTGAAATATCTAATAGACGATAACTTTCGTAAATCCAAACATACAAATTGTAAAAACTTGCCGTAATAAAAAGATTCAATAATCGTTCTGCAATTCCTATTGAAATATTAGAAACTGAACTTTCATATTTATAGATATTCTTTAATTTCTTCTTTTTAACAACTACATATTCAAGCCATAAAAAAAGAAAAAAAGCTGATAAAGCAAAAGCTAAATACTCGGGATGATTCATTTTTAAGCACTTAAAAATTGATTAATATGTTGATTAAAAAGTATCGGCTGCTCCATCATCGGCACATGACCACAATGATCGATATAAGCTAATTTTGCATTAGGTAAATGTGCAAAAAACTCTTCAGCAACATCTGGCGGTGTCACAATATCTTGTTTTCCCCAAACTAACAAAACTGGCTGATCTATTTTATGTAAAAGATGTTTCAAATTTTGTCGCTTTGCATCTCGCGCAATCGAAATTATAGACAAAGCTTTTGTAGGCGTATTAGCGGTCGAAAAAACATCATCTACCAATTCTTTTGTAACAACATTTTTTGTTTCAAAAACTTCTTCTACCTTATTTTTGATATACTCATAATCTCGCACACGTACAAAAGAAGCTTGTAAATTGTTTTCATATAAACCAGAACTTCCAGCTAAAATCAATTTATCAACCAAATTTGGATGCGCCAACGCATATAACAACGCAATATGTCCACCCAAAGAATTTCCAATTAATATTGGATTTTCAATTTTATTGGATTTAATATAATTTTCTAGAAATTGAACTAAATTTTGAAGTGAATTTCTTTTGAAATGAGTAGAAAATAAAGGAAAAGTTGGTGTATAAACATTGTAATTTTCTTCAAGATTCTTGATAACATTTCCCCAATTACTAAGGCTTCCAAATAAGCCATGAAGTAAAATAACATCTTTATTTTTCGAATATTTCATATCGCATTTATTCTTTGTTACCGAACAAATGTAAATAAAATATTTTTAAACTCTATTAATTATATAGATTTTATAGATTATATATAATTCCAGACGAATGGTCTTTGCTCGCTCCTGTTACAGATGCCAAACAATTTATTTCGTTATGAACACGTCGATATCCAAGGAATGCAAAAATTAAAGCTTCTTTAAAATCAATTAAATTATCAGTTGGAATGATGATTTCAACAGTTGATAATTCTCGTAAACGATTGATAAAAAATGAATTTCGAACTCCTCCTCCAGTTATCAACACATTGTTGATATCGTATAAAGCAAAGGTATTTTTAATTTGAATTACGAAATGCTCCACACAACTTCTCAGTTTATCTTCGGTAGGAATATCGTACTTATCAACAATTGTTAAAAACTCATTCGTTACCCATTCAAAACCTAATGATTTTGGGAAAGGTTGATGATAAAAATTCAGAAGGTTCAATTCTCCAACTAATGTAGTATTAATATATCCTTGTTCTGCTAATTCTCCATTTTTATCATATTCAAACCCGAGTTGTTTGGCATAATGATTCAAAACAATATTAATCGGACAAATATCAAACGCAATTCGTTTTCCATTTCTATTCATCGAAATATTCGAAAAACCTCCAAGGTTTAAACATGCATCATAGTTAGAAAATAATAATTCGTCTCCAATCGGAACCAAAGGGGCTCCTTGTCCTCCTAAAATAACGTCTTGTGTTCTGAAATCACACACCACTTTTTGTTGACAACGCGACGCTATTGCTGCACCGTTTCCTATTTGCAAAGTGAATGATTTCTGCGGTTGATGAAAAATAGTTTGCCCGTGAGATGCAACAAAATCTACTTTTCCAATCTTATTTTTATGAATAAATTCTTTTACTTTCTCCCCAAGAAAATAACCAAACTCTACATCTAATTGACATAAATCTATTGCCGAATATTGAAAAGCTTCTGTTAGTTTTTTTCGCCAATCAGATGAATAATCTATAGTTTCGGCAAGTAAAATTTCGAAATGTTGGTTATCATCAAATCGGACATAGCAAATATCCAAACCATCTAACGAAGTTCCAGACATTAAACCAATGCAAAAAGTAGGGTTTTTCATGCTGTAAATTTAATGAGAGAATTTGATAGTTCGTAAATTTAGAAATTAGAAATTTTCAATAACTAAGAAAATTATCTTCATTTTTTCCTTGATTAAAATAATAAATCTTTAGTTCTTATTTGGATGTAATGCTGAAAAAAGTTCAGCAGGATATTATGATTATGGTTAAGAAATACAAAAGTTTATATAAATTCAGCATGACAAAAACTGAAAAACTTAGTACTTATTACTTATAACTCTAGATGCGTTAGTGATAGTAGTAGAAATCCTTTGCGTGAAACGAAGCGATAGCGGAGTTGCAAAGCAAAGATTGCAACGAATAGCCCGCCCGAAGGGAACGCCCAAATGATAAGAAAAATTGTTTTCATAATTCTTAGGTTATTGCGAATATATCAGTTAGAAATTCTAATGATAAAAGCTTATATTTGAAACACAATTAATACAAACAAAACATGGCACAAGATGTAATCTTCGATTTGATTGAAGAAGAAAAAGAAAGACAACTGAATGGAATTGAATTAATCGCGTCAGAAAACTTTGTTTCGGACAACGTAATGCGCGCGATGGGTTCTGTTTTAACAAATAAATATGCAGAAGGTTACCCTGGAAAGCGCTACTACGGTGGTTGCGAAGTTGTAGACGAAGTGGAAACTATTGCAATTGATCGTTTGAAAGCGTTGTTTAATGCGGAGTATGCAAACGTGCAACCTCACTCAGGATCTCAGGCAAATGCAGCTGTTTACTTAGCGTGTTTGAAACCAGGAGACAAGATCTTAGGATTCGATTTATCTCACGGAGGTCACTTAACACACGGTTCTCCTGTTAACTTTTCTGGGTTAACTTACCAAACTTCTTTTTATGGAGTGGACAAAGAGACGGGGAGAATTGACTACGAAGCTATGGCAGAAACTGCTCGTAAAGAGAAGCCTCAAATGATAATTTGTGGTGCTTCGGCTTACTCAAGAGACATAGATTATGCTAAATTTCGTGAGGTAGCTGATGAAGTTGGTGCTTTGTTATTGGCTGATATCTCGCATCCTGCTGGATTAATTGCCCGCGGAATCTTGAACGATCCTATGCCTCATTGTCATATCGTAACGACGACAACTCACAAAACTTTACGTGGTCCTCGTGGTGGAGTCATTATGATGGGGAAAGATTTTGAGAACCCTTGGGGAGCAAAAACTCCTAAAGGTGAAGTGAAAATGATGTCTCAAATCTTGAACGGAGCAGTGTTCCCTGGTACACAAGGTGGACCTTTAGAGCATGTAATCGCGTCTAAAGCTGTTGCTTTTGAAGAGGCATTATCTGATGGTTATATGGACTATATTGTACAAGTTGTGAAGAATGCGAAGGCTTTGGCTGCGGCATTGGTTGCAAAAGGTTATGACATTGTTTCTGGAGGTACAGATAATCACTGTATGTTGATCGACTTACGTAACAAAGGTATTTCTGGGAAACAAGCAGAAAACGCTTTAGTTTTAGCAGAAATCACTTGTAACAAAAACATGGTTCCTTTCGATGATAAATCTCCTTTCGTTACATCGGGGATTCGTTTGGGAACGGCTGCTGTAACAACTCGTGGGTTAGTTGAAGCAGATATGCAAACTGTTGCTGACTTGATTGACGAAGTATTAATGAACATTGATAACGAAGAAATCATTGATGGAGTTGCAGATCGTGTAAATGAGTTTATGTCTTCTCGCCCATTATTTCAAATGAAATAAGTAGAAACTAAGTTTCGATTATAACAATAGAAAAGTCCTGAGCATTGCTTAGGACTTTTTGTTTGATATAAAACGTCGAGACATTTTACCTAAAACCTCCTTAGGTTTTAGGTAAAATCACTTGACGTTTTTATTGAAATGTCTTGAGGAAATAATTTATTTCATTCTAACTTATAATAAGATTGAACTAATAAGAATTCTAATTAGATATATGATTACACAAATTATCATCCTGAATAAAGTAATAACTAAGTAGAAGTATTTCTTCAATACATATGTTAAAGAATAATTATTCAAAAGTGTTTTATAGATTTTTATTCTGAATGATAAATATAATTGTTAGAATCTATTAAAAGTTTTATTACTTCTTTATAATCTAAAGTAAACATTATAAAAAAAGCAACTTCGAGATGAAGTTGCTTTTCTATTTAAAATAATATAAGTCTTTGTTCTTACGCATTCAATGCTTCTGCACCACCAACGATCTCTAAGATCTCGTTTGTAATAGCAGCTTGACGAGCTTTATTGTATTGAATTTTCAATCCTTTTTGTAACTCGCTTGCGTTGTCTGTTGCTTTATGCATTGCAGTCATACGTGCTCCGTGCTCAGAAGCGTTAGCATCTAATACGGCTTTGAATAATTGCGTTTTCAACGTTTGAGGGATTAAGTCTCTTAAAATTTCTTCTTTCGAAGGGTTGAAGATATAATCTAACTCTGCTGAATTGTTTGCTTCTTCTTCAGTTTTCTCTAAAACGACTGGTAAAAATTGTTCGTCTTGTACAATTTGAACAGCTGCATTTTGAAATTGATTGTAGATAATTCTGATTTGATCAAAGTTACCTGCAGTAAATTTCTCTACTAAATCGTCTGCAATTTCAGCTACATCTGCAAAATTTAAATTATCCCAAATGCTTGATGCATTTTTATAGATAGTTTGTGTTTTACTAAAAGTATCATTAGCTTTTTTACCAATTGCTAAAATCTCTACGTGTTTACTTGCTAATTCGCCAGCTAATAACGCATTTACTTTTTTGATGATGCTTGAGTTGTATCCTCCACATAAACCTCTATTTGAGTTAATAACGACTAAAAGTACTTTATTAACTTCGCGCTCTTCTGTTAATGCACCTCCTACTTCAGCTTCTAAAGTAGAACTTACATTTTGTAAAAGTTCACGTAATTTATCTGCATAAGGACGTAACTGTACGATAGAATCTGTAGCACGTTTTAGTTTTGCAGCAGAAACTAATTTCATAGCACTTGTAATCTGCATTGTAGAACCTACAGAAGTAATACGGTTACGTATATCTTTTAAATTTGGCATAATTCTATTTGAGATGAAGGATTAAAAGGAACTTAGAGATTCGGAAACCTCTAAGTTTCATTTATATTTTATTAGTATTTAGAAGTAGTTTCTGTGATAACTTTCTTCAATACATCCATAATTTCATCAGTCCATTTACCTAAACGGATAGATGTTAAAGTGTCTGCATATTTGTTGCGCATTAACTCAACAAAGTCAGCTTGCCACTCTTTCACTTGGTTAACTGGAACGTTTTTCAACATACCGTTAGTACCCGCATAAATAACTGCTACTTGTTCTTCTACTGGAATTGGAGCGTTAACACCTTGTTTTAATAACTCAACGTTACGTTCACCTTTACCAATTACGTTCATTGTAGCTGCATCTAAATCAGAACCAAATTTCGCGAAAGCTTCTAACTCACGGTATTGTGCTTGGTCTAATTTTAATGTACCAGATACTTTTTTCATTGGTTTTGTTTGTGCAGAACCACCAACACGAGATACAGAGATACCTACGTTGATCGCTGGACGAACACCTGAGTTGAATAAATCAGACTCTAAGAAGATTTGTCCATCTGTAATCGAAATTACGTTTGTTGGGATATATGCAGAAACGTCACCAGCTTGAGTTTCGATAATTGGTAAAGCAGTTAAAGAACCACCACCTTTTACGATACCTTTCATAGATTCTGGTAAATCATTCATTTGAGATGCAATTGCATCATCTTTGATTACTTTTGCAGCACGCTCTAATAAACGAGAGTGTAAGTAGAAAACGTCTCCAGGATATGCTTCACGTCCTGGTGGGCGACGTAATAATAAAGACACCTCACGGTATGCAACGGCTTGTTTAGATAAATCATCATAAACAATTAATGCTGGACGACCAGAGTCACGGAAAAATTCACCAATAGCAGCACCAGACATTGGAGCATAAACTTGCATTGGAGCAGGATCAGATGCATTTGCAGCAACTACTACTGTATATTTATCAGCACCATGGTCTTGTAATGTTTTCATAATACCAGCTACTGTAGAACCTTTTTGTCCTACTGCAACATAAATACAGAAAACTGTTTCACCTCTATCGTAAAATTCTTTTTGATTTAAGATTGCATCTAAAGCAACAGAAGTTTTACCTGTTTGACGGTCACCGATGATTAACTCACGTTGTCCACGTCCAATTGGAATCATAGAGTCAATAGAAACGATACCTGTTTGTAATGGTTCGTTTACTGGTTGACGGTATAAAACTCCAGGAGCTTTACGCTCGATAGGCATTTCATATAATTGTCCTTCGATTGGTCCTTTACCATCGATAGGATTTCCTAACATATCTACAACACGTCCTAACATTCCTTCTCCTACGTTAATAGAAGCAATTCTGTTTGTACGTTTTACTGAGTCCCCTTCTTTAATTCCTTTTGAAGGTCCGAAAAGTACAATACCTACGTTATCTTCTTCAAGGTTTTGTACCATTCCTTCTAATCCGTTTGAGAATTCTACTAATTCTCCGTATTGAGCATTGTCTAACCCGTAAACGCGAGCAATACCATCCCCAACAGTTAGAACGGTTCCAACTTCTGCTAATTCAACTGCTGAATCAAAGCTAGATAGTTGTTGTTTTAATATAGCTGAAACTTCAGCTGGATTTATTTCTGGCATTTCTGAAATATTTAAAATTTAGGAATGTATTTTTATTTTGAAAAATCTTTTTTTAATGTAGCTAATTTTGTTTTGATTGATGAATCAATTTGAGTATTACCTATTTTCAAGATAAAACCACCGATTAAAGATACATCAATTTTATTTACTACATTTACTTGACTACCTGCTGCTAAAGTTTGTTTTGCTTTTGCAACAATGTTATCTATTGTTTTTTGATCTAACTGAACAGCTGAAGTAATTTCTGCTGTTACAATATTATTTGCAAGATTATAATTTGCAATGAACTGATCTGCTATTTTAGACAAGATATTTTCTCGTCCTTGTTTTACAACTAATGAAATAAATGTGTTCGTTGTTTTAGAAAAAGATTTAAAAATTTCTTTTAAAACAACTTCTTTTTTACTCGCTTCAATAATTGGAGAATTTAAAAATGATTTTAGATCATCACTCTCTTTAATTATTTTGCACACATCATTCATTTCAGCATATACAACATCTGCTTGATTAGTTTCATTAGCAAATTGCATCAAACTCTTAGCGTATCTTTGTGCTGCTCTGAATCCTGCCATGTTTAGTTAAATTTAACTTGATCAATAACATTATTAACTAAGTCTTCTTGAGCAGTTTTATCTGCTAATTCTTTCGTTAATATTTTTTCAGCAATTTCAATAGATAACTGTCCAACTTGATTTTTGATATCTGCCATAGCTGATACTTTTTCATTTTGGATAGCTGCTTTTGCGTTCTCAATTAATTTGTTAGCTTCTACAGATGCAGAATTTTTCGCCTCGTTGATGATATTTTCTTTCATTTCACGCGCTTCTTTTAAGATTGCATCACGTTCTGCACGAGCTTCTTTTAAGATTTTCTCGTTTTGAGCATTAAGTAAAGCCATCTCTTCTTTCGCTTTTTTAGCTGCGTCTAATGCATCTTGAATAGATTGTTCTCTATCTTTAACAGCAGATAAAATTGGTTTCCATGCTAATGATCTTAACAATACTAATAAGATGATAAAAACTACCGCAGTCCAAAAAATAAGACCAACTGAAGGTGTAATTAAATCCATTGTGTGTATGTATTAAATTTTATTTTCTAATTAATTTTTTAATGAATTAGCTTCAACAACCAACCGTTACTGAAGCTAATTTAAATTCAAATATTATCCGTTACCTAATAACGCAACTACGATACCAAATAAACCTGCACCCTCGATTAAGGCTGCTGCGATAATCATAGCTGTTTGAATTTTTGAAGCCGCTTCTGGTTGTCTAGCGATTCCTTCCATAGCTGATCCACCGATTTTACCGATACCTAAACCAACTCCTAAAACTGCTAAACCAGCTCCGATTGCTGCAATACTTCCTGTCATGATAATTGTATTTAATTATTAAAAAATTATTTTTATATTTCTTTGTTCTTAATGATGATCGTGTTCTGCTACTGCTGTTCCTATGAACAATGAAACTAACATAGTAAACACAAATGCTTGTAATGCCGCTACTAATAATTCTAAACAGTAGATAAATAATGCTAAAGGAATAGATCCAGCAGACATTGCTTCTGTTTGAAATATAAAAATTAACGAGATTAAAGACATAATAATAATGTGACCTGCTGTAATATTCGCAAATAAACGAATCATTAAAGCGAAAGGTTTTGTAATAATCCCGATTAACTCAATTGGAGCTAAAATTAATTTTACTGGAACCGGTACACCTGGCATCCATAACATATGTCCCCAGTAACCTTTGTTTCCTGAGAAATTAATTACGATTAATGCGATTAATGCTAATACAAATGTAACTGCGATATTACCTGTAACGTTAGCTGCACCTGGTAACAATCCTAATAAATTGTTGATCCAAATGAAGAAAAATAACGTTAATAAATAAGGCATAAATTTCGCATATTTTTTCTCACCGATATTTGGAATTGCTACTTCATCACGAACAAAAATAATAATTGGCTCGATGAATCCTGCAATACCTTTTGGTACCATATTTCCTTTTTTGTAGTTAGATGCAACTGCAGAGAAAACTAGAATTAATAAAACAAAAGATAAAAGCATTGAAGCTACATTTTTTGTAATAGAAAAATCTAAGGGTTTTTCATTCTGTAAATGAATAGCACCTTTCTCATCAACATGAGGCTCTATAGAACCTTCAGCATCAGTTTTGTATATCTTTTCATGAAAATTAAGATAATAATTCCCATTACTTTCTACAACATTTTCGTTGTGATGGAATTTAGAAGACATAAATACATTCAATCCATTGTTATCCCATAAGATAACTGGTAATGGAATTGAAACACTTTTTTCTCCTTCTCCCCAAAAATGCCAATCGTGTGCATCTGCTATATGGTGCATAATTACTGGCACCGGGTTAAATGTAGATTCACCAGACTTAACTTTAGCAGCTTCCTCATGGTTTTTTGTTTCCTCACTTTTAACTAACTCTTCAAACGTCTTTGGTAACCCTTCATGATGAACTTCTGCTGAAGCAAATCCAATATTAAAAAGTAATAAAAACGCTAATAACGCTGAAAATTTCATGTATAATTCCTTTGTTTCTAAATTGCGTGCAAAATTATAGTAAATTAACCACTTACCAAAGTCAAATGCTAAAAATCATTAAACTTTTTTTAACTTTAAATTAATTAAGCGAATAAACACTAAAACTTCGGCTAGCAAAATTACAAAATAACTTATAATTAATTGTACAACATTTGATTTAATTTGTTCATTCACAACAATCAATGCTAATACAATTGCCATCTTCGCAATCATCCCTCCCATAAAGGCAAAACCAACATATTCTGGAAATTTTATCTTCACAAAACAACCAACTTGCAAAATCATTAATGTAATTAATCCAATTATTAAATACATTTTTGGAACAATTAGCGGATTTTCGCTAAAATTATAATGCTCAACAATTGCGTAATGAATACCACAAAAAATTGCAACCATTGCAATAAAAGAAAGTGCTAAAAGAATAAATTTCTTAATCATTAAAATTATTTTTTTGGTAATTGCTTCAACATCAAATATAATCCTGCAAAAACTCCCAGCAAAGATAAGCCAGCCGTCCATAATGGCTTGTCTGTTTCCATTTTTTTATCCAAAAAAGTTCCTAACCAAGCAAATAACGCAATCGTTACCGCCATCTGTATTCCCGTCGCAGAAAACTTTAAATATTGATTTACACCTTCGGACTTTCGTTCTTCTTTCATAAGTTTTATGTAATTTTGCAAAAAATTATTTCGTGGTAAAGATAGGAAACATAGAATTACCAGACTTCCCTTTATTGCTTGCACCGATGGAAGATGTGAGTGATCCGCCATTTCGTCGCCTATGCAAAATGCATGGAGCAGACTTGATGTATACAGAATTTATTTCTTCTGAAGGATTGATTCGTGATGCAATAAAAAGTCGTCAAAAATTAGATATTTTTGATTACGAACGTCCTATTGGTATTCAAATTTTTGGTGGAGACGAAGAAGCCATGGCAATGTCAGCTAAAATTGTAGAGACAGTTCAACCTGATATTGTTGACATCAACTTTGGATGTCCTGTAAAAAAGGTTGTTTGTAAAGGCGCTGGAGCTGGTGTATTAAAAGATATAGATTTAATGGTACGTTTAACAAAATCTGTTGTTGAAAGTACACATTTACCAGTTACTGTAAAAACGCGTTTGGGTTGGGATTCTGACTCGATCAACATTTATGAAGTTGCAGAACGTTTGCAAGAAACAGGTATCAAAGCATTGTCAATTCATGGACGTACGCGTACGCAGATGTATAAAGGACAAGCAAATTGGGAACCGATTGCAAAAGTGAAAGCGAACCCAAATATTGAGATTCCGATTTTTGGAAATGGAGATATTGATTCGCCGCAAAAAGCGATTGAATACAAAGAAAAATACGGTGTAGATGGTGTGATGATTGGTCGTGCAGCGATTGGTTATCCTTGGATTTTCGAGCAAATTAAACATTATCGAGAAACAGGTGAATTGTTACCAGAACCAACAATCGTAGAACGAATGGAAGCGGCTAAAAACCATTTAAATTGGGCGATTGACTGGAAAGGTGAACGTACTGGAATTTTGGAAACGCGTATGCATTATACCAATTATTTCAAAGGAATTCCAAATTTCAAACCTTATCGTACAAAATTAGTCACACAAGATAATCTTGTTGATTTGATGCAAACTTTCGAAGAAATCGAAAAAGAATTTATTCCAACATTAGAAGAAATTTAATCGTTAGAAATAATTCATTAATATAAAAAAATCCACCAATTACTTGGTGGATTTTTCATTTAAACTTGAGACTATAATTAATTACAATTATCTACAAGCAACACTTCTTCTGGATTCAGCATATCATATTTCATCAATACAACTTCGTCCACGTCTGCTCTAGATCGTAAAGTAACTTCATAAACTTCATCATTCACAGGATATTGTATAGTTGCTTTCGGACGTTTAAATGTTCCGCTAGTTTCCACAACAACACCTTCTACACATTTCCCTGTTTTAGCTAATTGATCTTCTAATTGACTTTTCGAATATTGACTAAATCCGAATGCTGCAAGACCTAAAACTGCAATGACGATATAAAAATATTTTTTCATAGAATTAAAATTTAATGTTTCGTATTAGTTTTGTTTGAAACAAATTTAGATTCAATTCTATCGTTATAAAATCCCTATTATTAGCTAATTTTTAGTTTCGTGTTTGGTTTTCAGTGCATAAAGTGCAAAAGTTCCCAACCAATGACTCCCCATATAATCATCGTTCGAAATATTATTGAACGAATAATTGAAGTGATGATTTGCCCAATCATTCAAATAATTTAACTCTGGCAATTTATGTTCGATTTGATACAAAGCCGTTGCACGACTAAAATTCAATCCATCCAAATGCACCAAATGTCCATCTGTACGATCCGAAACTACACCAGGTTTCAAGTCAAAATTCTTTTTTTGTAACTGAGGCAAAAATCCTTTTAACCATTTTTTATACTCATCATTTTGTTGAATTTTAGACATAATTAACGCTTCTTCCAAACAAGCCGAAAGAAAATCTGACCCACTTGGTTCGAAAGCAATATTGCAACTTTTATCTTTTAAATAAAGACGATTAGCATTATCAATAATCACTTTTTCGAATGTTTTATCATTCACAGAACGTGCATAATCTATCGCTAAACTCAAACCAAACGCCGTATTGTCATGCGTTCCTGTACGAATTGGATAAACCAATTTCGGCAAATATTCTTTGTATCGAACAATAATCAAATCACTCAAAGGTTTCAGATTTTTTGCCCAAACTTGTGCATCTTTATCTTGCCAATTATTCAATTCCATTTGCAATTGTAACAACCATGCCCAACCATAAGTACGTTCGAAATTCTTGTTATTTTTATCATTGAAAAAGGCCATTTCGACCGCAACATTTTCTGCTGTAATCAATTGATTTAACTCATTTCTAACCTGATTATTTTGATCCAATTCAGGAAAATCTTTCATCAATTTCACAATCGACCAAAATCCATGCACAGACGAATGCCAATCAAAACATCCATAAAAAATTGGACGCAATTGCTTTGGCGTTTTCAAATCCTGATCACTTCCCAAAACATTTCCTAGTTTATTCGGATACTCAGTCTTGATACAATGCGTTGGTAATTCAAATATTTTTTTGGCTTGATCTAATTGTAATTCTTGCGCAAAAACTGTAGATGATATAAAGGTTGATAAGATAATAAATCGTTTCATGAAGATTGTTTTTACTAAGATAGAAATTATTCTTTGCTTATACCAAGTTGATGATAATTCTACTAAAAATAGTCTTTTATAAATTAAATCTTATACCTCCCATTAAATATCCAGATAAAGTTTTAAGATTTACGTAACCTTGATAATCTGTTGTAGAAATATTTTTTAACATAGAATTTTGATTAAGATTAATAAAATTAAATCCTTGAATAAATAGATCAAAATTTTTTAATTTATAATCAATTTCAGTGTAAAAGTTCCAGTTTGTATTTTTTATTACTTCTATATTTTTAATAATTTGATTATCATTTAAAACTCCTACTTTAATTTTAGCATTCTTGTAATTGTAAGTAACTCCAAAATCATTTTTTATAGTAAATATATTTTGTCTATCAATTTTCTTATTATCATTAACAAACACTTGGAATGTGTTTTTATAATAAACTTGTAAATTTGACTTAAATCTTGATGTAAAATTAGTTTTTAGATTAAAATTAGTTGAATAAAGATTATTTAATTCATTATTAATTTTCTGAACATTTTCTGTATAATTAAGAATTCCATTCGCTTTAAAAGCTATGGGAATTTTATTAAAAATATAATCATAATTAATAAAAAGTAACAAATTATCTGTTTGTTCTGCCTTAAAAAACGCTTTGTAAATTAAATTATTTTGATAACGTATATCTTCAGCTATATCATTTTTATTTTGATCATAACTTACATTTACAAAAAATGTTCTTCCTTTACTTAGATTTAGTTTTAAATAATTTATCGACACACTGTTTGTTCTTTTTATAAATAGTTCGTCTATTGATGATTGGTCTAATATTGTTAAATAATCTACTCTTCTTTCGTAGGTATTTAGAAAATCTAAAGTTGGAATTCCGGCATCTAAATAGGAATACTTTAAGGTTAATTTTCCTCCTTTATTTAATGTATATGCAAGAGATACTACTGGAGAAATACTAAAATTTTGTTCTAATGATTTTTGATTAGAATTATAGTAATTAACAATTAAACTTGAAGATATTAAAAGATTTTTATTGTATAAATAACTAAACACACCTCCTATTACTGCATTAAACAATCTATTTTCTTCTTTATTTTTTTGATTTATTAAGGTTGATAAATTATAATTTTGTAATGATGTATTGGTATAATAATTATATGTAAATTTATTTTTTGAAGATTTTACTGAGTACCCGATTTTATAAAGATTAAATTTTGATTGGTTCGTATTAATTTCTTCTTGTTCTGTTATTAGATAATTTTTTGTTTGAGAATTAAAATCTAATGTCAATTCTCCCAATAAATTATCATTTAAAACATTAAACCAATTTAATTTCTGAATAAAATTTTGTTCTTTACTATTTTCAGAATATAAATTTTGATTAATATCAGAATCTATTGTGTTTTGAGTATAACCAAATTTTGAATCTAATACTACGTAATTATTTTTGTTAATTTTCCAATCCAAATTGAATACATTTTGAACAAAATAGGGTTTTTCATCAATTTGCTGAATTTCATTTAATTTGAAAATCCCATAATTTTTGTATGTATCTTGTCTTTTAATCGAAGTATTAAAATCAAATAAAGTATAATTTTTAATTAATAATTTGTCGTTAATTTTCTGATTATAATTTAGTGATGAAAAGAAGTTTTTACGATCATAAAAATTCCGTTGTTCTCTAAGAAAACTGGGAATATCCTTTTCATCTATTTTAGACACACCATTACCATTTCTTTTAATGGTTTGGTTCAACTCAAAATAATCTTCCATCGTCATAGCGACTTCTCCTATTGTATTGTAATGATTGATAAAAGCGATATTGCCTTTTTTATTGAAATTGAATAAGTTTATTCTATTATTTGTATTAAAATCATTACCTAACGCAAAAGAAGCGTTCCCAGATATTGTATTTTGATAATTTTCTTTTAGTTTAATATTTAATACTTTTTTTCCTCCAGAACTAAAGCTTTTTAATATATCATTAGGTTGGTAATTAGAAATCAAATCAATACCTTCTATCATTTCATCGGTAATATTCTTTGTTGCTAATTGATGTTTGTTTCCAAAAAATTCTGCACCATCAATCAAAATATTATCCATTTTTTTACCTTGATAATATACTACGCCATTTTCATCAATTTGCAATCCAGGCAACTTTTCTATTAAGTCGCCTAAAGTTCTTTCATTACCAGTTCTTATTGCTGCTAAATTATATTGTATAGTATCTTCTTTTACTTTACCAAAGCTTTTGTTGTTAATAATTACTTCTTCTAATTTAACAAGTTCTTCTGATAAAAATATTTCGATAGATTTACCTTCATTTAGTTCGATATTTTCTTGATATTGAGAATAATTAAGCACATTAACTTTTAGTGTATATACTCCTTTTTCTAAATTGATAAAATTAAAAAAACCTTGACTATTTGTTTTTTTAAAACCTTTAAACGTATCGTCTAAAAATAACTGAACCACTGCATTATGTAGTGGTTCGGAGTTATTATCTTTTACATAACCATTTATAGACAAATTTTGAGCAAATAGTAACGAACTGATGAAAAAAAAGAACTTAAAATAAACTATTTTTTTCATCTATTTTTATTCACTTTTAATAACGATTCTATTTGTTTTTACACCTGACGAATTTTCTATTTTTGATGAAATAGAAGACTGCTTCAGTTCTTCCATTTTCTTTGAATACTCTTGCGTCGTTAAGACATTAGAAAATGATGGAAGCTGTATTTCTTTTTCTGCTTTATTAATAGATTTTAAAGTAATGTATTTCTTATCTGTTTCTACTTCTACTATTAATCCTGGTAAACCATTAAAAATTTCAGGCCCATCTGTTATTGCTATCTCAGAAAGATACCATGCCGTAACTTGTCCTAATTTAGGGTCATCCAAAGTCGCTTTTTGGGCAGTATATCCTCCAACTGATTTTGTTTCATTGGTAATTTTCCATAAATTTTGCAAATCACTCTTTTGCATTACTGTAAGTTTTTCGCCTTTTATTTCAGTTGTTTTATAGATAGTTGATGTTTCCAAATTTTTATAAAATACATCACTTACAAATGAAATGGTCGTGTTTTTTACAATTCTTTTGTTTCCGTTCGTATTTTCTACTTGGTTATTGTTTTTATCATCTTCAGTTGCTAAAGTCTTATAAATAGATTCATTTCCATTTGTTTCCAAAACACTGTATCTTGGCTTAGACAGTCTATCTTTTATCATTTGCTGTGCATGCACTGGTAATTGTGCAACCTTGGCCTCATCTATTTTTACTGTTTCTACATATTCTATTGTATAAGAATTTTTGATAATCCCAATATTTTGTTTATCATTTTTCATTTTAATTTCATTAGTAGAAATACTATTTGAATTTAATTCATTTTCTGTTAAAGCTTTCTTATCTGAACATCCGTTCATTAACGTTAAAATAACTAATACTGTATACATTTTCATTGTTTTTTATTAAAGGCCCTTAAAACTATTAGTAGATTAAACTAATTAATCACAGTATATACCTGATTCAAAGTAGTATTCATATTCCCAACTACCATCAGAATAAAGAGTAAATGACTCTTCCTCATACTCATAGTAATAACAATCATCAATTAATGATGTAATTTCAGAATTATCATTTTTTAATAATTAGTATTGATCAATATTCTAAAACTATAAATAAATAACCAAAAAAACAAATTATTATAGATTTAAGAATTTTTCTAACTCTTCTTTTGTTTGTAAACTTTCAGGAAAATTTTTCAGATTTTGTTCAAAAAACTGTTTTGCTAAATCCGTTTTCTTTTGTTTTACCAGATAATTTGCAACATTGTTGATATACGTTTCTGTTGGTTGAAAAGAATAATTCAACTTTCTAGAAATCGATTCAAACGAATCTTTTACCAAATTTGGTTGATTCGGAATCTCTTTAATATTCACACGATAACCATCAAACTGCCAACGCAAATAATCAATCGAGCCAATCATCGGAACCGAACCATGTTCTTCGTCAATATATTGTTTGTAATGATAATTCAATGATTTATTCTTTGATGATTTCAAACGTTCGTCCACCTTTTTTATACTTTGATAATGGTCTCGTAAATGATCTGCATTTTGACTTTCACCAACTTGTGTTATCATCAAGAATCGATTCTCGAAAGAATGATTTTCTAAATTTTGATATAGATTCAATAATTCTTTGTCATTAAACCAAACACTTGGATCGTGCGCAACATATCCATTGAAAGTTTTGGGATGGTTGTACAAGGTTTTCAACGCAAAATATCCACCTAAAGAATGTCCAATTAACAAACGAAAATCATTCACACGATAATTTTTCTGCATAAAAGGAAACAATTCATTTTGAATAAAATTCAGAAAATTAACATCATTTACATGTGTAAAATCTTTTGTTCGATCACCATTTTTATTCGTAATTCCGACAATGATCGATTCAGACATTTCTGGATAAAATCCCGATTGAAACTTAGAAACTACGCCTGTTAAAAACGTAAAATTAGATTCGGCATCTAACACATAAATCACAGGATAATTTACTTTTTGAAGTTTATTATTATAATACGATTCGGGAAGATTCACCCAAATTTCTCGTTCAGTATTTAAGATTTTGGAATTTATTTTTTGGATTTCAGCAATTGATAATTTCTCTTGAGAAAAACCGATTTGAGAGAAAATCAAACAAAATAAAAGTAGGAATTTTTTCATGTATAAAATTTTTCTAAAAATAACTATTTAGAATTATTCTACACAAATGATTTTAGACAAAAAAAAACGACCTCATCTTGAAGTCGTTTTTCTATATAATTTGTAATTATTTTAACTGAAAATATTCCATTTCAAGCCAAGTTGAAACTTGAAATCTCGGTACGGAACATTTGGCGCTGCAAAATAATCAGGTTGTTTTGTAAACGATGCATTGATATGCTCACCACGAATGTAAAAACGCATATTACGAACCTTGAAATTGATAAAAACATCCAAAATAGGATAACCACCAATCTCTTGTATACTTGCTGGATCTTGCAATGCAAATTCGTTCAAAATTGGGATGTAACGCAAACCATTGTATTTCGTAAAATATGTTGCATTAATACCAGCTTGTAATTGAGCATTCTTGTTGAATAATTCTCCTTGCCAATACAATGTTTCACGAATTAAGAAATCTGGCAAAGGCATATATTCTTCGTTTTTCGTTACTTTTTGATATTGCGCTGTCGAAACCAAATTAATCTTTCCGAAACGTAAATGATTTTCACCTTTTATCTTGAAATAATTAATATTATCCGTCAATTGTTTATAAACCAACAATTCGTTTAAATATACTTTATTGTCAATATTATAAATTGAGGCTTCTAAGGTTGTATTAACTTTATCTAACTTTAACTTTGCAAAAATATTTTGAACATTTTCTGTTTCAAATTTATTAACGTAATTAAAATTATTAAAGAAACTTTGATTGTAAACTGCATTCAACGAAGGAAGTTTTGACTGAATAACCGCTCCAGCACTCAATGTATAACCTTCTATCGGCGTCACATCTAAAACCGCATCTACATTGTAAACACTTTTGTAATTATCAGATTGCAGATATTCAACATTTCCGTAAAGTTTCAATTTTTCATTCCAATCAAAATCCACTTTTCCAACAACTCCAAAAAGATTTTCCTCTATTTGCTTTGGAACTGCAACAATCGTCATGGCTTGATCAGCAAAAACGCGCAAATTCTGGAATTTAACACCAGCCTCTATCTTCACACGATCTGTCCACTGAAAACCAGCAGTTGTCGTATTGGATAAATCTGTAAAACTCTTTTTACTTCTATAATCCATTCCTGTAATAATCGGTGTAGAATATAAAGTTCCGTTTGGTGACGTATCCTCGTAGCGATATTTTTGTTTTTCATACGAAAATTTATTCTTCAATTCAATTGGATTATAAAAAGTCGAATCTTTTTCATTCATTTTTTTTAAGATTCCGTACGAAGCATTCAATTCAATTCGACGTGCATCAAATTCAGATTTTGCTGTCTGCGAATTCACGGGAATATTACGAACATTTGTCATTCTGCGATCATCTTGCAAAATAAAATCGTTGATATCTTCTATTCCACCGTTCTCATTATTTTTCAGATTTTGTGCTGCATAGTTCCACCACAATTTGAAACGTTCCGATTTTGTTTTATAATTTGATGAAAAAACAAAGGTATTATTCTGCGCTTTTTCATGACGATAACGACCTTCAGAAATTAATCCACGATAATGAAACGTATAATTGAATTGCTTGTTGAAATTATGCGAAAATGTTGAAGACAAAAAGTTACCTTCTTTAACACCATTCTCGTAAATAAACTCGGTATATGGCGTTTTGACATCATAATATTTGATATCATTTGCATAATAATAATTGTATTTTTTACCAGTTGGTAACATCGACGGATTGAATGGCGTATTTTGATACTCCAAATCCACCACTACACCACCAACATTCGGAAAAAATAATTTTCCGAACGCATCATTGCGAATAAAATTTTGATTATAATAGTTTTTGATACTTAATGTCGTATCCAAAACCTCTGGTTTTCTGCCATTTGTCCAAAACTTATAATCGTCTATTTTGGTTTTATAATATGTAACCGAATCATTTGTTGATGATCCTTTTAATGGTTTTAAAACTTTTATTGAATCCTCCTGAGCTTGCGCTACAACAGCTCCTAATAAAAATAAACCAATGATTGTTTTTTTCATCCTGTTGAATAAATCCTTACAAAAGTAATCTAAAATTGAGAGATACAAAAAAACCCACTTATTTCTAAGTGGGTTAAATATTTTATAAATCTTTCTTAAAAAGTGAAAGTTGTTCCGTCAGCGCCGTCTTTTAGTTGGATACCTAATGCACTTAATTGATCACGAATTTGATCTGATAATGCCCAATTTTTATCTACACGTGCCTGATTACGCATTTCGATTAGCATTTTTACAACACCATCTAATTTATCTGAACTTTCGTTTGCAGCTTCTGTATCCAAACCTAAAACATCATGAACAAAACCATTCATAATTGCTTTTAAACGTTCTAAATCTTCTGCTGTAATATTCTCGAAACTATCTTTGATTGAATTAATCATTTTCACTGCATCGAATAAATGTGCGATCAATATTGGAGTATTGAAATCATCATCCATTGCTGTGTATAATTTCGCTTCTAATTCATCAATATTAACGGTAGAAGTTTTCTTTGGTGTAATTGTTTCTAATGTTTTCAATGCTTCAACCAAACGATTATATCCTTTTTCGGAAGCTAACATTGCATCATTCGAAATATCTAAAACACTGCGATAATGCGCTTGTAAGAAACAAAAACGTACAACAGCAGGATGAAATGGTTTTTCGAAGAAATCATTTTCACCATTCACTAATTGCATTGGCAAAATATAATTTCCTGTCGATTTACTCATACGCTGACCATTCATCGTCAACATATTTGCATGCATCCAATATTTTACTGGTTCGTGACCGTTAGAACCTTTTGCTTGCGCAATTTCACATTCGTGGTGAGGAAATTTAAGATCCATTCCACCTCCATGAATATCGAAATAATCTCCAAGATATTTTGTACTCATCACTGTACATTCTAAGTGCCAACCAGGAAAACCATCTCCCCAAGGTGAAGCCCAACGCATAATGTGAGCAGGCGAAGCGTTTTTCCAAAGTGCAAAATCAACTGGATTTTTCTTCTCTCCTTGCCCGTCTAAATCTCTTGTATTATTGATTAATTCTTCGATGTTACGATTACTCAATTCACCATAATCAAGTCCTTTTTTGTTGTAAGCTTCCACATCAAAATAAACTGATCCGTTTACTTCATAAGCAAATCCTAAATCAATTAATTTTTCTGCTAAAGCAATTTGTTCTAAAATATGACCTGTCGCTGTAGGCTCGATTGTTGGAGGTAGTAAATTAAATTTTTCTAAAACTTTATGAAAATCAACTGTATACTTCTGTACGATTTCCATTGGTTCTAATTTCTCTAATTTAGATTGTTTTACAAAACGATCATTTTCTACATTTCCATCATCCGTTAAATGTCCAGCATCAGTAATATTACGAACGTAACGAACTTTGTAACCCAAAAATTTTAGGTAACGATAAATCATATCAAACGACATAAACGTACGTACATTTCCAAGATGCACATTACTGTAAACGGTAGGTCCACAAACATACATTCCAACATTATCTTGATTAATTGGTTCGAACGTTTCTTTCTGTCCCGTTAAGGAATTATGTAATTTTAATTGATTTTCTTTTACCATTTTATAGGATTTATAATTTAAACATTGAAAGGAGTTTTCATTCCGATGTACGAAATAAACTCTTTTCTTAATTGCTCACTTTCTTTAAAAGCTCCACCAAATTCAGCTGTTACAGTACTTGATTCGATGTCTTTAATTCCGCGCGAATTTACACACAAATGTTTCGCATCAATAATACATGCAACATCATCAGTTCCCAAAGCTTCTTGCATTGCTTTCACAATTTGCATTGTCAAACGCTCTTGTACCTGCGGACGTTTTGCATAATATTCTACAATACGATTCATTTTAGACAAACCGATTACTTTCCCTTTCGAGATGTAACCAACATGTGCACGTCCAACGATTGGTAAAAAGTGATGCTCGCAAGTCGAATAAACCACGATATCCTTTTCAACCAACATTTGATTGTAGTTATATTTATTTTCGAAAGTTGACATTCCAGGCTTACGCTCTGGCAATAAACCACCAAAAATCTCTTTTACGAACATTTTCGCAACACGTTTTGGCGTTCCTTTCAAACTATCATCTGTTAAATCTAAGCCTAAAGTTTCCATGATGTTACGGAAATCCGCTTCTATCTTTTCCACTTTTTCTTCAGCAGACAACTCAAATGCATCAGCTCTCAAAGGCGTTTCTAAGTTTGCTGACATATGGTCGTCCCCCATTTCGTCATGAAGATGTTTATCACACATTACATAAAAATTTCTGCAAATTTATAAAAGATAGTGTTATAAAACCTTATCAAAACTCAATTATTCCAACTGAAATGATTTCTATTATTTATTGAACCGATGAAAAGATTATCTTTGAAGTATCACAAATTCGAAAAAATGATCAAGAAAACTTACGGCATCGATTTTCTTTCGTTCGAGGATTACAAAGGAATCAAAGAAGGAAACATCGAAATTGAACTTAATGAAGCGAGTAAACAACAAATCTTAAAATCGCAACAAAACGTTGCTAAAATAGTTGCTTCTGGTCAAACAGTTTATGGAATTAACACTGGTTTTGGACCACTTTGCGACACTAAAATCTCGGAAGAAGAAACGCGTCAACTTCAACATAATTTATTAATCAGTCATGCGGTTGGTGTTGGAAATCCAATCAAGAAAGAAATTTCTAAAACCATGTTAATTGCAAAAGCACATGCTTTATCAAAAGGATATTCTGGTGTGACTTTAGATGTTGTGGAACGAATTTTATTAATGGTCGAAAAAGATATTATTCCGGTCGTTCCTGAAAAAGGATCTGTTGGAGCATCTGGAGATTTAGCGCCATTATCACATTTATTTTTACCATTAATTGGTGAAGGAAAAGTTTGGGATGGCGATACAATTGTTTCGACAAAAGAAGCTTTGGCTAAACATAATTTACAACCTTTACATCTTTCTGCAAAAGAAGGTTTAGGATTAATCAATGGAACACAATTCATTTTATCTCATGCCTTAAACGGATTAGAAAAATTCGAATATTTATTGAATTTAGCTGACGTTGCGGGTGCTTTATCACTGGAAGCATACGAAGGTTCGCCTCGTCCATTCGAAGAAGAATTGCATCAAGTCCGTCCATTCAAAGGAACTTTATTGGTTGCAGAACGTATGCGAAATTTATTGAAAGGTTCTGAAATTGCTTTCTCTCATGCAGAATGTGGTCGTGTACAAGATCCATATTCATTGCGTTGTATGCCTCAAGTTCATGGTGCATCACGAAATGCATTTTTTCATTTACAAGAATTAGCTGAAATCGAATTAAATTCTGTTACCGATAATCCAATCGTTGTTTCGGACGAAGAAGCCATTTCTGGCGGAAACTTCCACGGACAACCATTAGCTATGGTATTAGATTACGCTACAATTGCTGCATCTGAATTAGGAAATATTTCGGATCGTCGTCAATATTTATTAATCGAAGGAAAATATGGTTTACCAAAATTATTAACAGAAAGTTCTGGTTTAAATTCTGGTTTCATGATTCCTCAATATACTTCAGCCGCACTTTGTACAGAAAACAAAACCTTGTGTTTCCCTGCATCGGCAGATAGTATTCCGACTTCTTTGGGACAAGAAGATCATGTTTCGATGGGAAGTATTTCTGGACGAAAATTCAACCAAGTTTTAGATAATGTAGAACGTATTTTAGCAATCGAATTAATGTACGCTTGTCAAGGTTTAGAATTTAGAAGACCACGTAAAACAAGTGCATTCTTAGAAGAAGTTTTTGTAAAAGTTCGTTCGGTATGTCCTAAATTAGAAGACGATCGTTTGATTGGAGATGACATCAACAATATTATTGATTTGTTGCAAACAGATGATTTCAAAAAATTAATATTAAGTTTTTAAGTTATCCTTTTCATCCAGAATTTGTCGAAGGATAAACTATTAATAATATAGAAAACTACTATATATAGAAGACTCTTCGACAAGCTCAGAGTGACAATTACAACAACGACAATCAAGTAAATGTCATTCCAATTAAAAAAAATATAATGTGTTCCTGAAACAAGTTCAGGATGACTTAACGATTAGTCAAGTTGAATTCATTTCAACTTCGCATCAAATTAAAATGTAATATGCTAAAATTCGATAAAAAATCATTCACCATAGCAATTATTATCTTTTTGATTGAAGTAATTATTGCGTTATACATCAAAGACAAAATCATTCGTCCTTTTGTTGGCGATATTTTAGTCGTGATTTTCATTTACTATTTTATCAAAGCATTTATCAACACAAAAGCGATTAACATTGCAATTTTTACATTGTTTTTTTCTTTTATTGTAGAGATTTTACAATATTTCAATTTTGTAGAAATGATTGGCTTAGGACATAACAAAGCAGCAAGAATTATCATCGGAACATCTTTTTCGTGGATCGATTTACTTTGTTATTTCATCGGATTTATACTATTATTTTTGATAGATAAAGATTTGAAGAAAAATAAACTATAATCCTGTAAATTCTTCGACAGGCTCAGAATGACATTAAAAAACGTTCAGCATAAAACATAAAAACACAAAAAAAATGACTTTTCAAGAACAAATAAAACAAGGTATTCCTTCTGTTTTACCTCAAAAAAAAGACAGAAATCCTAACGTAAGTCACGCACCAAAGCGTAAAGAAATATTATCGGAAGACGAAAAAAAATTAGCATTAAAAAATGCGTTACGTTATTTCGAACCAAAAGATCATGCTGAATTAATTCCTGAATTTAAGCAAGAATTAGAAGATTTCGGGCGTATTTATATGTATCGTTTGATGCCTGATTACAAAATTTTTGCACGTCCAATTACAGATTATCCAGGAAATTCGGAACAAGCAAAAGCAATTCAGTTAATGATTCAAAATAATTTGGATCACGCTGTTGCGCAACATCCAGAAGAATTGATTACCTATGGTGGAAATGGTGCTGTTTTCCAGAACTGGGCGCAATATCTATTAACAATGAAATATTTGTCTGAAATGACAGAAGAGCAAACATTGGTGATGTATTCTGGACATCCGATGGGATTATTTCCTTCACACAAAAATGCACCGCGCGTTGTTGTTACGAATGGAATGGTGATTCCTAATTATTCGAAACCGGATGATTGGGAAAAGATGAATGCATTAGGCGTTTCTCAATACGGGCAAATGACCGCAGGGAGTTATATGTACATTGGTCCGCAAGGAATTGTTCATGGAACAACGATTACCGTTTTGAATGGTTGTCGCAAAATCGATAATGAAGGTACGGCTGGTAAATTATTTGTAACGGCAGGACTTGGTGGAATGTCTGGTGCGCAACCGAAAGCAGGAAATATCGCAGGTGTTGTTTCTGTAACTGCCGAAGTAAACCCTGCTGCGACATACAAACGTCACGAACAAGGTTGGGTGGACGAGGTAATTACTGATTTGGATGAATTGGTTGCTCGTGTGCGCGAAGCCAAAGAAAATAACGAAGTTGTTTCGATTGCTTATGACGGAAATGTAGTGGATGTATGGGAAAAATTTGACCAAGAAGATCTATACATCGATTTAGGTTCAGATCAAACATCTTTGCATAATCCTTGGGCTGGCGGTTATTATCCTGTTGGATTATCTTTTGATGAAGCCAATGAAATGATGGCAAATAATCCTGAATTATTCAAAGAGAAAGTACAAGAATCGTTGCGTCGTCATGCAGATTCGGTGAATAAACATACCGCAAAAGGAACGTATTTCTTCGATTATGGAAATGCCTTTTTGTTAGAAGCTTCTCGTGCTGGTGCTGATGTAATGGCAGAAAATAATATCGATTTTAAATATCCAAGTTATGTTCAAGACATTATGGGACCAATGTGTTTCGATTTTGGATTTGGACCTTTCCGTTGGGTTTGTACTTCGGGAAAACCTGAGGATTTACAAAAAACGGATGAAATTGCTTGCCAAGTTTTAGAAGAAATCATGCAACATTCTCCGAGAGAAATTCAGCAACAAATGCAAGATAATATCACGTGGATAAAAGGAGCACAAGAAAACAAATTGGTTGTTGGATCGCAAGCACGTATTCTATATGCAGATGCAGAAGGACGAATTAAAATTGCGAAAGCATTTAACGATGCAATTGCGAAAGGAGAAATCGGAGCAGTTGTTTTAGGTCGTGATCATCATGATGTTTCTGGAACAGATTCTCCTTTCCGTGAAACATCTAATATTTATGATGGTTCAAAATTCACGGCTGATATGGCAATCCACAATGTGATTGGTGACAGTTTCCGTGGAGCAACTTGGGTTTCTATTCACAACGGTGGTGGCGTTGGTTGGGGAGAAGTAATCAATGGAGGTTTCGGAATGTTATTAGACGGATCTTCGGATGCAGAACAACGCCTAAAATCGATGTTACATTGGGATGTAAATAATGGAATTGCTCGACGTTCTTGGGCAAGAAACGAAGAAGCTATTTTTGCGATCAAACGTGCGATGGAAGAAGAGCCATTATTAAAAGTTACTTTACCAAATATGGTTGATGAAGAATTATTATAAAAGCTTATGAATACTATTGAAAATTTACTCAAATTAATTTCTTCTCAAAACAAAAGAGATATTAAAAAACTCGAAATTAGAGAATTAGAAGAAGAAAAAAAAGGGAACTTTATTGCTTTTGTAGATGACCAGTCGAATAGTTACGATGTAAATATAGTAATCAAAAATAAAGAAGTTACTTCCCATTCTTGTGATTGTGGAAGTAACGAATCTTGGTGTATTCATCAAAAAAAAATGCTAGAAGAAATCGTAAAACTTACCTCTTTAAAACCTGTTAAAAAAACTCGCATAAAAAAAGAAAAAGAGAGCGAAACTTTACTTAAACTAATTGAAGAAGAAGATTTAAGAAAATGGTTACTTGATTTTTTTAATACAAATAGAGAAGCTGAACAATATTTCATGTTATCATTTTCTCAAAAACAAAAAGAGTATTCTCTTGATGAAGTAGAACAATTAATAAAAGATACAATAACCTCAATAATAGGTAAAAAAAGGAAAGTAGAAATATCCGAAGTAAAAAAGATAATCGATTTACTACAAATTGCTCTTGAACCTGTATTTGCTTATATAGATTGCATTATTAAGACGACAGAAATCGTAAAACCACTAATTATAAGAATATGTGATTTATTACTTTCTTTTCATTTTAACTCGGGTACAACAAGTAAAAGATTAGAAAAATATGTTTACGCTATTATAGAAAAATATGCTTTTAGGATCAATAAAATAGCAGTAGAAGAACAATGGAAAAACGTTGTACTTGATCATTGGAGCAACTTCCTTAATATGGATAATATAACTGTAAATGATTTTGAAATAAATAAAGAAATATATTATCAAGCGACTACAGAGAGAAAAAAAATTATCGGACAACACCTTCTAAATTACCTAAAAAAATGGCATAAAGAAAATATAAATTATAACATAGAGATTCAGACATTCTTTCTACAAATCATGATAGAGACAGAGTTGTTTACAGAAATAAAAGATTATTTCAAACCATCAATTTATCAAAATGACTATAATTTAATGATTTTAGAAGAACTAATGAAAACTGACCATATTGCTGTAGAAGCTTATTGTAAAGATATTATTTCAAACAATTCTAAAGAAAAATACAACTACCCTTATTACAATATTCTAGAAAAACTTTATAAACAGACAAATGATTTGCCTAAATATACAGAAATAAAACTTTTAAAATTCCCTTACAATCCATCATTAGAAGATTTTCTTTTTATAAAAAATCATTTAAATGAAGAAGAAAAGTTTAAAAAATTCAGAACGAAAACACTTACTAATCTTAAAATAAATTTTTACGAATCAGATGATTGTATTGATTTATATTTTAAGATATTAGATGCTGAAAAGGAGTATAAAAAAATGATCGATGTAATAAGTAATTATGTTCCAGCTGAAATAATTTTATGTTATTTTGATCAACTCTTTTTATTTAACAAAAATACCTTCTTAATAAATTTACTTAAACGTTTAGCTTATCTCTACAGTTATTCTTCTCAAAAAGATATGGAACTTGATTTAATCAATAAAATTAAAAAATCATACGGCGATATACTTATTAAAAAATATTTAGATTTTTTAATTAATAGCGATAATTTTATAAAAATTAGAATTCAGAATAATGAATTTATAGAAAAACTACTTGACTAATTTATTTGTTTAATTGTGATCTCATAGACCTGAAATAAACAGTTGAATAAAATTCTGATGCTGAAAACAGTTTAAAATCAATATACATTGGGATGTGAATGAAACGATGAAGCTATCTTTTCGACAAAACGTGCCATGGAAGAAGAGCCTTTGCTAAAGGTTACACTTCCTAATATGGTTGATGAGAATTTATTATATATAACTAAACCCACCTCAATTGAGGTGGGCTTTATACTTCTATAAAAAGAATATTAAGAATGTATAGCTACAACAGTAGCTACTGCAGCTCTTACACAATCTTCGATATATGTTTTGATTGCATCACGATCCTCAACATTTATTTTACTGTCTTGATAAGCTTTTTCAACATCATTTTTCAAATCAGTAATTTTCTTTTCAGATTTCTCTATTTCTTTTGCGTCTTTTACATTAATACTATCAATCAACGCTTTACCCAAATCACTTGCTAATTTTTTAGCTTTATCATTTAACAATGCAGGCATCGGAATTTTAGCAACAGCAGCATTTGCGGCAGCAATATCTGTATAAATAACTGTTGCAATATCTGATTTTACTACAGCTTTGTCGCAACTTGATTTGCTTCGTTTGCATCATACGCTTTGTCTAAAGCTTTCTGTGACTCTTTTTGCGCTTTTTCTTGAGGTGTTTCATTTTTACAAGATCCTAATGTAACTAATGCAAATACACCTAAAACTATTGAATTTTTTTTCATTTTTATTTATTTTGTTAGATAGATACAACCAAATATAAAAAAAACAATAATTAGACAAACATCGTTCATCTATATTTTAGAACTATTTAAATTTAACAGATCATACAAACCATTGATATATGTTAACTTATTCAATTAAAACTTCTTAACCTACATCAATATAATCAACTATTTAGCTTCGTAAATTTGTATAACAAAAATAAAAACATATAAAAAAATCATTATGAATACAAAAAATATAGAAATAGTTATCGCTCCAAGAGAACCTCACTTCGTTGGAGATGGGTTTAGAGTTCACAATTTTATTCCAAGTGGTTATCATTTAGATATGAAAAGAATGGATCCATTTATTATGTTAGATTACAATTCTAAATTCAATTTTCCAGCAACAGACAAACCAAAAGGTGTTGGCGTGCATCCACATCGTGGTTTCGAAACTGTAACTATTTCTTATGAAGGAAGCGTTTCTCATCACGATAGTTCTGGTGGAGGAGGAACAATTCATCAAGGCGATGTACAATGGATGACAGCAGCTTCGGGTGTTCTACACAAAGAATATCATGCCGAAGAATTTTATAAACAAGGTGGAATTTTTCAAATGGTTCAATTGTGGGTAAATCTTCCTGCAAAGGATAAAATGAGCACTCCAAAATATCAAGCGATTGAACATAAAGATATTCCAACTGTAGAAGTTGAAAATGGTTTTATCGAAGTTATTTCTGGTGAATATAACCAAACAAAAGGTGCTGCATCAACATTTTCTCCTGTTAATATGCTGAATGCAAAACTGAATGAAGATGGAAAAGCTAATTTTAATTTTCCTGCAAATTACAATACCGTTTTATTAGTTATTGATGGAGAAGTAAAAGTGAACAACCAAGAAATTGTTCCAACGGATCACTTATTATTGTTTACAAACGAAGGCGAAGATTTCTCAATTGAAGCAACAAAAAATAGTGTGGTATTAATTTTGAGTGGAGAACCTTTGAATGAGCCAATCGCTTCCTATGGTCCTTTTGTGATGAATACACAAGAGCAAATTCGCGAAGCTTTTGAGGATTTTAATAACGGAAAGTTTGGTACTTTAGAAGATTAATAAACAACTTAAAAAATAAAACTCATGGAAATTAAACAAATTGATGATAAGAAAAATGGTGCTTTTGTCGTTTTAGATGGTGATAAAAAAGCTGGAGAAATGGATTACGTTTGGGCTGGTAATGATAAAATTATTATCGATCATACAGAGGTTGACGAAGCATATGGTGGACAAGGTGTTGGTAAAAAAGCTTTATTAGCCTTAGTAGATTGGGTGAGAAAAGATAATATCAAAGTAATTCCTTTGTGTCCTTTTGCTAAAGCGCAGTTTGAAAAAAATCCAGAAATTAGAGATATCTTATCTTAAGAAATAATTACTATGAATTTCGATTATACAATAATAAATCGTAATCTTAAATATTAATTAGAAAATTTATCCTGCAAGATGGTTATTTTGTAGAATAAATTTCATTTTTAATAAAAAATCATTCAAAAAAAACTAATTATTTTTGCATAACTTTTTATAAGTCCATAATTTTAATAGACTTTATAAAAGCAAAAAAAAACACAACCTCTCTGCATTTATTTATAATAATTGAGAGGTTTTTTTATTAAGATTTTTAGAATGATTGAACTAAAAAATATATCCAAAACTTTCAGAACTTCTAAAAGAGAAATTCATGCTTTGCGCGATGTTTCTTTGCAGATAGAAGAAGGAAAAATTTTTGGAATCATTGGTAAATCTGGTGCCGGAAAAAGCACCTTGATTCGCTGTGTTAATTTATTAGAACGACCTGATACAGGAGAAGTTTTGATAAATGGAACAAATTTATTGAACTTAAATAATTCAAAATTAACTTTAGAAAGAAGAAAAATCGGTATGATTTTTCAACATTTCAATTTACTTTCTTCTCGAACTGTAGAAGAAAATATTGCTTTTCCGATGGAATTGGAAGGTATCTCAAAAAGCCAAATAAAAACAAAGGTTGACGAACTTTTACACCTTGTTGATATTCACGAAAAAGCAAAAGAATATCCTACAAATTTATCAGGCGGACAAAAACAACGTGTTGCAATAGCGCGTGCTTTGGCTAATAATCCAACAGTTTTGTTATGTGACGAAGCGACAAGTGCGTTAGATCCTGCGACTACAAAATCTATTTTGAAATTGTTGAAAGAAATCAATCAACGATTAAATCTAACGATTCTCTTAATCACCCATGAAATGGAAGTAATCAATTCTATTTGTGATGAAGTTGGAGTGATTGAAAGTGGAAAATTAGTAGAACATGGTACAGTAGAAGAAATTTTCACAAATCCGAAAGAGAATATCACGCAAGAATTTATCAAAAATTCATTGGACATAGCTTTACCTCTAAGTTTTCAGAAAAATTTGGTTGATACTTATTCAGAAAATAACTCAATAATTTATAAAATCAATTTCACGAATCAACCAAAATTCAATCAACTTATTGCAGAAATAAATTCGTTGCATAATATTGAAGCAGAAATCGTAAATTCAAGAATCGAATATGCTGGAGAAATCAATTACGGAACATTTTTCTTGAAAATTAATTCAAAAGAAAACTCAGCAATCGAAACATATTTACAGCAAAATAAATTTAATTTAGAAAAAATCGGTTATGTCAGAAGCAGTTATTAATCTATTACTTAAGGGAACTTGGGAAACAGTTTTAATGACATTTGTTTCCGGATTTTTTGGTTTTGTACTTGGTCTTCCAATCGGAATATTCTTGTTTTTAACGAGAAAAGGACAATTATTAGAAAACAAATTGGTTAATCAAATTTTAGCCTTTTTTGTCAATATTTTCAGATCAATTCCATTCATTATTCTAATCGTTTGGATGATTCCTTTTACACGAAGTTTAGTTGGAACATCAATCGGCGTTTCTGCTGCCTTGGTACCTCTTAGTATTGGAGCCGCACCATTTATAGCGCGTTTAGTAGAAAATAGTTTATTAGAGATTCCTGAAGGTTTGATAGAAGCAGCACGTTCTATGGGTGCAAAACCTTCGCAAATCATTTTCAAAGTTTTGTTACCAGAAGCATTACCATCGTTAATAAATGCCGCAACAATTACGTTAATTACTTTAGTCGGCTATTCGGCAATGGGTGGCGCTGTAGGAGCTGGCGGATTAGGACAAATCGGTTATCAATATGGGTATGTTGGATATGATACTTTTATAATGAATACCGTTTTAATTCTATTAATAATTATCGTTTTTATCATCCAATTTACTGGTGATTTCTTATCAAAAAAATTCAATCATAAATAATTTAAACAATGAAAAAGTTAATTAAAAATATACTTCTTACAACACTATCAGCACTTGCTTTAACATCATGTGGAGAATCTAAAACTGATGCAAATACAATAAATGTTGGTGTAATGACTGGACCTGAATTTGAGGTTGCTCAAATTGCAAAACAAGTTGCAAAAGAAAAATACAATTTGGAAGTAGAATTGATTACTTTCAATGATTATATTATTCCGAATGAAGCGTTGAATCAAGGTGATTTAGATGTTAATGCTTACCAAACAGTTCCATTTTTAGAAGAACAAGAAAAACAACGTGGTTACAAATTAGAACCTATTGGAAATACATTTTTATACCCAATCGTTGGATATTCTAAAAAAATAAAATCTATAAATGAATTAAAAGAAGGTAATACAATTGCTATTCCGAATGATCCAGCTAATGGAGGTCGATCTTTATTGTTGTTACAAAAAATAGGTTTAATTAAATTGAAAGATGGTGTGGGTTTATTTCCTAAATTAACTGATATTGTTTCTAATCCTAAAAAATTAGAGATTTTAGAATTAGAAGCTCCCCAATTACCTCGTGTTTTAGATGATGAAAAAGTAGCGATTTCTGTTATTAATAATAATTTTGCAGGACAAGCTGGTTTAGATGCTAAAAAACAAGGAATTTTTACAGAGGATAAAGAATCGCCTTATGTCAATATCATTGTGAGTCGTGAAGACAACAAAAACGATGAAAAAGTGAAGAAATTTGTACAAGCATACCAATCTGAACAAGTTGTTAAAAAAGCAGACGAAGTATTCAAAGGTGGAGCTATAAAAGGTTGGTAAAATAATTATTTATAATATTAAAAAGGCTATTCAATTGAATAGCCTTTTTGTTTATCTAACTTTTTTAATACCCTACTGCTTTGTCATCTCCTCTTGGATCTGCACCAGCTTGATATGTTCCGTTAGTGTTGACCAAAATTCCTTCCACACGCCCGTAAGGTTTACGTTCTTTCAATGTATAACCTTTTTGTTTTAACGATTCACGAACGTTTTCTGAAATTGCATTTGGCTCATAATCGATTTGGTCTGGCAACCATTGATGATGAAATCTTGGTGCTGCAACAGCTTCTTGCATCGTCATTCCGAAATCAACAACATTCAAGATGGCTTGAAAAACTGACGTTATAATTGTAGAGCCACCTGGCGTTCCCACAACCATAAACAATTTACCATCTTTCTCTAAAATAGAAGGCGTCATCGAACTTAACATTCTTTTCGAAGGTTCAATCGCATTAGCTTTTCCTCCAACTAAACCATATAAATTTGGTGTACCTGGTTTTACAGAAAAATCATCCATTTCATCATTCAACAAAAATCCTGCACCTTCTACTACAACCAAAGATCCATAGGAATTATTCAAAGTAGTCGTTACAGAAGCCGCATTTCCATCTTTGTCAACAATTACATAATGCGTTGTTTCCATTGACTCTTTACCAATTATTTCTCCCGCTTTAATTGCTGAACTTGGTGTTGCTTTATCAAACGAAAAATCTTTCATTCGATTTACATTATAACTTTTATCCAACAATTGTTTTTGCGGAACTTTTATAAAATCTGGATCACCTAAATGCTCTGCGCGATCAGCATAAACGCGACGCTCTGCTTCTACCATCACTTGAATTGTAGAATCTGCTTGAAATCCCCATTTGTTGATTGGATAATCTTCGATTGATTGAAATAACGAAACCAATGCAATTCCTCCACTTGAAGGCGGCGGCATCGAAATTACTTTAAGACCTTTATAATTTCCCGAAACTGGCGTTCTCCAAACCGATTGATATTGTTTTAAATCTTCGTGCGAAATAATTCCGTTTCCGCGTTTCATTTCTTTCACTATTAAATCAGCCGTTTTTCCTTCATAAAAACCAGCACGACCTTTTTGTTGAATTAATTTTAATGTATTTGCTAAATCTTTTTGAACCAACAAATCTCCTTCTTTCCAAGATGATTTAGACGTTAAAGCATTCGTTTTTGAATTATATTTTACAAAATCATTATGCTTATTTGTCAGTTCGCTCGCTTGTTGTTTTGTTATTTTAAATCCTTTTTGAGCTAAATTAATAGCTGGCTGAACTAATTCTTTCCAATTTAATTTCCCATATTTTTCATGCGCTTTCACCATTCCATCGACTGTTCCGGGTACTCCTGCAGCAAATTGTCCATACAAACTAAGATCAGTAATTGCATTTCCATTTTTGTCCCAATACATATCTTCACTCGCTTTCAAAGGTGCTTTTTCACGATAATCTAACGCATCGGTCTTTCCTTTTGAATCACGATAAACCAAAAATCCACCGCCACCAATATTTCCTGCATTTGGATAAACAACCGCCAACGCAAACTGAACTGCAATAGAAGCGTCAATCGCATTTCCACCTTTTTTTAGAATTTCAACTCCAACTTTTGAAGCTTCGGGATGAGCTGTTACAACAGCTCCATTTTTGTAAGATTCTTGCGCATTCAACTGAATAATCGCGAAGAATGAAACTATAATAAATGATATTTTTTTCATAAAATCGATTTAAACAAAAATACCAAACCTTCATCAATTACGACAAAGATTTGGTAAAACATATAAACTATTTAAATTATAAACTTAATGATAAACGAGCGAAAGCAAAGCGTCCTCCTGTTCCGAATTGTTGTCCAGTACGTGAATACACAAAATATCCTGCTCCTCTATTTCCTCCAATTTTCGTTTCATCAGGATAGATATCAAACAAATTATTTGCTCCTATTGTTAACGAAATATTTTTGTTGAAAGCATAACCAAAACTCAAATCTGTTACAACTTTTCCGCTAAATGTTTGCGAATCTGCCACCGTATTTGTCGCTGCATCAACTTCTCCAAAATACACGTTTCTTAAGTAAACATTCCATTTATCCAATGAATAATTCAAGGATAAATTAATTTTTGTACGAGGTATAGCCGATTCTAAATAAATACGACTTGAACGATCAAAATAAGTAGACTCTTTTCCTTTCAATAAATCGGAAGCATGTACATCACCCACAACATTTGTCTTGCTAAAAGTCGCCGATAAATCTCCACGTAATTTTCCTGCTCCCAAACGATCTTGATACGTCAAAACAACATCTATTCCTTTCGTTTCGGTATCAATTGCATTTGCGAAGAAACGAGCCGAAGTTGCATTTGCTTGTTGCAATAATTCGTAAATCTCTTTGTCTTGAGCTGATGCATTTGCTGCATTACTTCCTGTGAAAGATCCTGTGTAAATGATTCGGTCATCAATTCTAATGAAATATCCGTCAACACTCAATTTGAATTTTCCCCAATTTGCCGTAGCTCCAGCCGAAACTGATTTCGATTTTTCTTCGTTCAATTGTGGAATTCCTAATAATTTTGCAGCACGACTATCATTTGTAAAAGTTCCTGAATTAGAAATTGCTCCATCTAAGAATAAACTTGATGTTGCACTAAAATATAATTGATGTAAAGATGGCGCTCTAAATCCTGTACTTGCTGCGGCTCTCAACACATAGTTTCCTAATTTGTATCGAGTCGAAATTTTTCCATTTAATGTTGAACCAAAATCTGAATAATCTTCATAACGTAACGCAGCAGCCACTAAGAAATCTTTCGTAAAATTAAATTCAGTATCTAAATACGCCGCAACAGAATGACGATTTGCATTGACTTCATTCGCTGGTAAAAATCCTGGAAAAGCTTGCGCTCCACCTGCTAAAGCAGTACCATTTACAGCGAATAATGTATTGATATTTCCATTAAAATCTTGTACATAAATTGGCTTTCCATTTCCGTCTACACCAATTTGACGAACTTTACCATAATTCGCATAAGATGACTCTTCACCTCCTACAATTTGATAATTTTCATAACGAAATTCTGCACCAAAAGCGACATTAATTCCAGCTAAAACATCATCAAAAAAACGCGTAAAATCCAGGTTGGTTGTATTCTGCGTAAAACGATATCCACCAGCTTCAAAAGATGTTGGTGAAGATTCTTTCATCGATGCGTTAACTGTATTTTTTACTCCAAAATCGATGGTATTATTTCCGTATGTGTTCGAAAAATCAACTTTCCAACCGTTAATTTCACTACGAATTCCCGCTGCTAAAGAGCGATCGTAATTATTGGTTTGAATCAATGGTAGAAATCCATTTGGATAAATTGACGCAACAGTTTGATGCAACTGAGCAGGCTGACGACGAAAGGCTGCTGATTCTCCTAAACGATAATTTAATCCTCCAAATGCATAAATTTCGGTTTTATCTGAAACTGGAAAAAGTGAATTAATAAAAATTGATCCTCCTTCATTTTTTGATTGTCCAATGCGCGAAACATAATCAGCACGCGTTTCTCCACGACGCGCTAATTCTTCCTCTGTAATATCTTTTCCAGTTGGATTTGGGTATAAATCTGGTCGATTATAATCTGAGAAAATTGTTCCTGTAAATTCTTTTTGACGATTGAATGGTTGACGCTTGTCGTAAGAACCTGCAACATTTACAAATCCTCCTTTTTCACCCACTTTTACACCATAATTTACATTCGCTTGAAAAGTTTCACCATCAAAATTATCTTCTGCATTTTTCGAAAGATTTCCTCCATACGAAATTGACGCACGTAGTTTATCTGTCGAATCTTCCAAGACAATATTAATCACACCTGCAATCGCATCAGAACCATATTGAGCAGCTGCTCCATCTCGAAGAATTTCAATTCTTTTAATTGCAGAAGTTGGAATTGCATTCAAATCTGTACCAACAGAACCTTTACCAAACGAACCATTAATATTAACCAATGATGTTGTATGACGACGCTTTCCGTTAATCAAAACCAATACTTGATCTGGTCCTAAACCACGCAAAGAAGCAGGATCTATATGATCTGTTCCGTCAGAAATAACTTGCGTATTCGAGCTAAAAGATGGCGCAACATAATTTAAGATTTGATTCAACGAAACTTGTCCTACATCTTTTGTCACCTCTTTAATATCTATCACATCAACTGGTGTTGAAGAATCTAATTGTGTACGTCCAACTGCACGTGAACCAATCAAAACGACTTCGCTAAGATCAGTATCCGAATTGATTGCAAAAAGAAATCTAAAGAAATTTCATTTTCATCAAGTACATTAATCGTTTGCGTCGTTGTTGGCTCACCTATTTTTGAAACAATAATTTCATACTTCCCAGGCTCTAACGTTAATTGATATAAACCATCTGCATCTGTTGTCGTCGTTATATTCGTTCCTTTTACATTAACCGTTGCTTGATCGATTGGTCCATTTACATCTTCAACCGTACCTGTAACTTTGGTTTGAGCAAATAAAAATGTTCCACCAAAAAGAGCAGTGAGAAAAAATATTTTTTTGAGTGAGTATAATTTCTTGTTCATATTTACAATTTTAAAGTCTAGCAAATTTATAGACTTTATAGAATATAAAACAAGTCGTTTTTAAATAAAATAAAAGAAAACTTTAAATTAATGTTAAACAAAAATTCTATTCTAAAAATAAAACTAATAATAGAATATAATTCTATATAATAAGTAGAGTATTGATTTTTATTAAATAAAATTTCATAAAAAAAGGAGCTCAAATTGAGCTCCTTTCTAAAATATTTGTTGAGAATTGATTATTTCAATTTCTTTTTAACCTCTACAGTTTCGTAAGCTTCGATAATGTCACCTACTTGAATATCGTTGAAGTTTTTGATGTTAAGACCACATTCGTAACCTTTACTAACTTCTTTCACATCATCTTTGAAACGTTTCAATGAAGCTAATTCACCATCGTGAATCACAACTCCATCACGAATGATACGAATACTAGAGTTTCTATAAACTTTACCGTCTAAGACCATACATCCGGCAATAGTACCAACTTTCGTTACTTTGAATGTTTCACGAACCTCAATATTACCTGTTACTTGCTCTTTCAACTCTGGAGATAACATTCCTTCCATCGCTTCTTTGATCTCTTCGATCGCAGCATAGATAATTGAGTATGTTCTAATTTCAACTTCTTCTTTTTCTGCAATATCACGAGCAGATCCACCAGGACGAACATTAAATCCGATAATAATCGCATCTGAAGCAGAAGCTAATAATACGTCAGATTCTGTAATTTGTCCAACTCCTTTGTGTAAGATGTTAACAATAATTTCTTCTGTCGAAAGTTTTTGTAAAGAGTCTGTTAATGCTTCTACAGAACCATCCACGTCCCCTTTCAAGATAATATTCAACTCTTTGAAATCTCCTAAAGCGATACGACGTCCAATCTCATCAAGTGTGATGTGTTTTTGTGTACGAATAGTTTGCTCACGTTGTAATTGATCTCTACGAGTTGCAATTTGTTTCGCTTCGCGTTCGTCTTCGTAAACTTTGAACTTATCACCTGCAGTTGGCGCGCCTGCTAATCCTAATATCGTAACTGGTGTTGATGGTCCAGCAACTTTGATATTGTTACCACGCTCATCTAACATTGCACGAACTTTACCATGGTGAGATCCTGCTAATACATAATCTCCGATGTGTAATGTACCTGTTTGTACAATAATTGTCGAAACATATCCACGTCCTTTATCTAATGCAGCTTCTACAACTGTACCAGATGCTTTACGTTTTGGATTCGCTTTAAGGTCTAATACCTCAGCTTCTAATAATACTTTTTCTAATAAATCTTCTACTCCTAAACCAGATTTAGCCGAGATTTCTTGAGATTGGTAAGTACCACCCCAGTCTTCAACTAATAAGTTCATTTGAGCTAATTGCTCTTTTACTTTTTCTGGGTTAGCTGCTGGTTTATCAACCTTATTGATAGCGAATACCATTGGTACTCCAGCTGCTTGAGCGTGAGAAATTGCTTCACGTGTTTGTGGCATGATTTGGTCATCGGCCGCAATTACAATAATTGCAATATCCGTTACTTGAGCACCACGAGCACGCATCGCTGTAAAGGCCTCGTGACCTGGTGTATCTAAGAACGCTACACGCTTACCACTTGGCAATGTTACGTTATACGCACCAATGTGTTGTGTAATACCTCCAGACTCACCAGCAATTACGTTTGCTTTACGAATATAATCTAATAAAGATGTTTTACCATGGTCAACGTGTCCCATTACAGTTACAATTGGCGCACGAGTTACTAAATCTTCTTCGTTATCGATTTCTTCTTCTTCAGTTGAGATTTCTTCTTCAGCATTAGCAAATACTGCTTCGAATCCGAAATCATCTGCAACTAATTGAATTGTATCCGCTTCAAGACGTTGGTTCATGGTAACCATGATTCCCAATGACATACATGCAGAGATAACTTCTGTAACAGAAACATCCATTAACGAAGCTAATTCGTTAACCGTTACAAATTCTGTTACATGTAAAGTTTTGTCCATGTCTATTGCTTCTTGCTCTTGCTCAGCAAACTCACGACGTTCTTTACGTTTGTCTCTTCTGTGTTTAGCCCCTTTAGATCCTTTTCCTTTGTTAGTAAGTTTATCTAAAGTGTCTTTAATTTGTTTTTTAACATCTTCGTCAGAAAGTTCTACTTGAGGAACTCTTGGTCCACGGTTGTTTCCACCTCTAAAGTTTCCACCACCTTGACGATTTCCACCTTGACCTCCTGGGCGATTTCCTCCTTGTCCTTGACCTCCTTGACGGTTGTTATTATTTCCTCCTCCATGGTTGTTATTACCACCTTGGCGGTTATTATTATTTCCTCCGTGGTTGTTGTTACCACCTTGACGATTATTATTGTTTCCTCCGTTTTCTCCAGCTTTTGTTACATCTTCTGGTTTAACGTTTTTCTGGATACGTTTGCGCTTTTTCTTGTCAGCAGCGTTATTAGCACCTTTTTGATTCCCTTTTTTATCGTCAGTTTTTTTCTTATCAAATTTAGATAAGTCAATCTTTGCACCTGTAAAATTAGGTCCATCTAATTTTGTGTAGACAGTTTCAATTTTTTGAGGTTCAACTGCTGCTACTTCTTCAATTTCTTCTTTCTTCACTTCAGGCTTCGCTTCCGTTTTTATTTCAGGCTTTTTAACCTCTTCCACCTTTTTAGGTTCTTCTTTCTTCACCTCTTTTTTAACTTCCGCCTTCGGTGCTTCCGCCTTTTTAGGTTCTGCTTGCTCTTTTTTAGGAGCTGGAGAATCTTGCTTTTTAGGTTTACCTGTATTATTTATTTTATCAAGATCAATCACTTTAATCACTTTTGGTCCTTTCGGTTCCTCTTTTGATTCAGTTTTAGGTTCAGCTTTTGGTGCTTCCTCTTTCTTGATTTCTTCTTTCTTCACCTCTTCTTTTACCGCAGTTTTTTCTACTTTGGCTTTAGGTTTCAAAGCATCTAAGTCTATTTTTCCAACAGTCTTTGGTCCTTCCAATTCAACTTTCGTCGTTTCAATGATTTCAGGTTTCTTTTCTACTGGTTTTTCAGTTGCAGCTTTTGCTTCTGCTTCTTTTTTCTCAGCGGCTTTGATATCTGAAATTTTGTTAATGACTACTTCACCGGAAGCTTGCTTTTGTTTAGCATCAGATCGGAACTCATTAACTAAAATATCGTAAGTTGGCACATCGATTTTAGAGTTCGGATTTTTTTCTACTGTTGTACCCTTCCCTTCTAAAAAATCAACAGCTCTATCTATTGATATATTTAATTCTTTTAATACTTTACTTAATCTTATTGTTTCCGACATATGAAGCTAATCTCTTATTTTAATGTTTGCAAATGTATGAATTGTTTATGACTTGAGAATGAATTAATCTTCAAACTCTTCTTTTAACACACGGATAACGTCTAAGATCGTCTCTTCTTCTAGATCCGTACGTTTAATTAAATCATCAACATCTTGTTCTAAAATACTTTTGGCAGTATCTAACCCGATAGCACTAAATGCATCGATTACCCACGCATCGATTTCGTCTGAGAATTCTGATAATTCTACGTCTTCGTCTTGGGCTCCTTCTCTGAAAATATCAATTTCCATTCCAACTAATTTAGAAGCTAAACGAACATTGTAACCTCCTTTACCAATTGCTTTCGAAACTTCGTCTGCATTTACGTAAACTAAGGCTTTGTTTTCTTCTTCATTAATTTCGATATTCGAAATTTTAGCTGGGCTTAAAGCACGTTGAATAAACAAACTCATGTTATTTGTGTAGTTAATTACGTCGATATTCTCGTTACGTAATTCGCGTACAATTGAATGGATTCGAGATCCTTTCATTCCGACACAAGCTCCTACTGGATCGATACGATCGTCGTAAGATTCTACTGCAACTTTTGCTTTATCTCCAGGGATACGAACTACATTTTTGATTGTAATTAATCCGTCTAAAATTTCTGGAATTTCTTGTTCAAATAATTTCTCTAAGAATTTTGGTGATGTTCTAGATAAAATAATTTGAGGTTTTGCTCCTCTTAATTTTACGTCATCTACAACTGCACGTAATGTATCTCCTTTTCTGAAAAAATCTGATGGTATTTGATTTTCTTTTGGTAAAATCATTTCGTTTTGTTCGTCATCCATAATAATCACTTGTTTGTGACGTACATAGTGGATTTCTCCCGAAACTACTTCTCCTATTAAACCTTTAAATTTTTCGTATAAATTAGAGTTATCATGCTCCATTACTTTAGAAACCAATGTTTGACGTAATGTTAAAATCGCACGACGACCTAATGCTTCGATCGGAATTTTTTCCGATACTTCTTCACCTACTTCAAAATCTGGCTCAATTTTACGTGCTTCAGATAATTCGATATCTGTTGCGTCGTCTTCTGAAAAACCGTCTTCTACAACGATACGGTTGTGCCAAATCTCTAAGTCTCCTTTATCAGGATTTACAATAATATCAAAGTTATCATCTGTACCATATTTCTTTTTCAAAACACTTTTCAGGGTTTCTTCTAAGATTGCCATCAGCGTAATACGGTCGATGTTCTTATCGTCTTTAAAATCTCCAAAAGATTCAATTAATGCAAGATTGTCCATTAAACTTTAATTTTTTTAAAAGGTGACTTTTATAATCGCTTTCTTAATGTCAGCGTAATTTATTTTTTCTTCGTGTTCTACTGTAATTTTTCCTTTTCCTACAGGTTTTGGTTCGCGTGCTTCCCAAAAAATTGTAACACCTTCTTCATCGGCTTCTACAATTTCGCCTTCCATCACTTTGTCATTTAATGTAGCTTCTAAAGTTCTTCCTACATTTTTAGCAAATTGACGTGGCATGGTTAGGTTACTTCCTACACCAGGAGAGGAAACCTCTAATGCAAAGTCACATTCTTCTCTATCAAGATTATGCTCTACATGTCGGCTTATTCTTACAATTTCTTCGACTGAAAGACCTTCGTCTCCATCTGCTAAAATTACAATTTTATCATCTGGAGTGATTTTCCAATCGATAAGAAACAATGACGGATTTTCCGCAATTGCTTCGTCTATCAGCTGTTTTACTTTACTTGAATCCATATACAACGAAAAAGAGAGCTATAACCAGCCCTCCTCCATTTATTCCTTTAAATTCTTTGCAAATATAGGTCATTTTTTTTTATTGACCTAATTTCAACCATTTAATCTGATTAATTCATCAATTGATATACAAATATTCCGATAAATATTAACGTTAAAATAATGTCGTAACCTGTTGTTAAAATAAATCCTACAAAAGATCCGAAAGCAGATTTTAATGCAACTTTAGGCGAAGCCGCAGTAAAAATTAATTCGCCTAATAATGCTCCCAAAAAAGGACCTACGATAAAACCAATTGGTGGAAAAAATAATCCGATAATTAATCCGATAATAGATCCCCAAATTCCGTATTTGGTTCCGCCTAATTTTTTGGTCATATATGCAGGCAGTAAATAATCTAAAAGCGCACCTAATAACACAAAAAGTCCTGCAATAATTATCGTTCCCCAATTGTAACTACAATCACCACTAAATTTAAAAACTAATAATCCGACCAATGCCAAAGGTGCTCCTGGTAAAACTGGCAAAACAGTTCCGACCAAACCAACAACCAATAAAATTCCACTAATAAGATTTAGTATACTATCGTTATCCATTATTTTAGTATTTTTAAAACTGTAACTTTGCACAAACAAATCTATTTAAACTCAATTAACAGCTTATGCAAGATAAATCTTTTTATGAAGAATTTTCTGATGGTGTAAAATTTTTTTTCAATCAATATTTCAAAATTGATTTGTCTGAAAATCTTTTTAATTTCTTAGAAATTGTCACTTGGATAGCTATTCTTTTTGTGTTAGATTTTGTGCTAAGAGCTATTATTCTTCCGCTTCTAAAAAAATTAAAGAATTTCACCGAAAACGATTGGTTGAAATTTTTGTACAAAAACAAAGTCTTTCTTTCAGCTATTCATCTTATTCCAATCAGTTTTGCATTAAGCATGAATGTTATTTTGTTCAAGAATGAAGGAAATATTTTTCATGTTGTTCAACGCATTACACAACTTATTTCATTAATCGTTTTTACGCAACTTATTTTCCGAGTTATCAATACAATTATTGATGTGTACAACGAAGAAAATAGTTATACAACAATTGGAGTGCGAACTTTTGGACAAATGTTGAAGTTTATTATCACATTTTTTGCGATTATTTCTGGAATAATGATTTTGTTTACGGTTGATAAAAACACAATTATTACCGTTCTCGGAGCTTTAACCGCAGCTGTTTTATTGATTTTTCGTGATGCAATTTTCGGATTTGTTTCTGGTTTGCAAATCTCCTATTCTAAAATTGTAAAAGTTGGCGATTGGATTACCGTTTCCAAAGGCGATATTGAAGGAACAGTAAAAGAAATTAACATCAATTTAGTAAAAATTGAGAAGTTTGATAAATCTATTGCAACGGTTCCAACTGTAGATTTGGTATCGTCTCAGGTAACCAATCATATGGCGATGTTGGCAACTGGAACACGTCAAATAAAACGTTCTGTTTCGTTTAATGTAAATTCGTTTCAGTTTTGTAACGAAGAAATGTTAAATCGTTTCGAAAATATTACTTTAATTCATCATTATATTCAACAAAAACGTCACGAAATCTCTATCTATAATCAAAACATTGAAAATTCTGATTTAGATATTAATGGTAAAAATTTAACCAATATTGGTGTTTTTAGAATTTATGTTGAACATTATTTAAAAAGTTTGAAAACTGTTTCGCAAAATGATTCAATTATCGTAAAACAATTACCTGTTTCTCCACTTGGAATGCCCATAGAAATTGGATGTTTTACAACTTCGGCAAGCAATTTGGAGTTTGAAAGAATTCAGTCTGATATTTTCGATCATTTGTTAACAGCTTGTCGTAAATTTGACTTAGAAATTATGCAAAGCATTTCGCTTTCTGATATAAAAAAATTATAATATAAAATCATGACTAAATTAAGTGTTAATATAAATAAAATTGCTACAATTCGTAATGCGCGTGGTGGAAATACGCCAAATCTTGTAGAAGCGGCAATCAAAATTCAGGAATTCGGAGGACAAGGAATTACGATTCATCCGCGTCCAGACGAACGTCATATTCGTTACCAAGATGTCTACGATTTGAAACCTGTTGTAACAACTGAATTTAATATTGAAGGAAAACCGATTGATAGTTTTATGGAATTGGTTTTAAACTCAAAACCAGAACAAGTTACCTTGGTTCCTGATGCAGAAGATGCGATTACATCAAATGCTGGTTGGGATACAATCAAACATTTTGATTATTTAACAGATGTGATTAAAACGTTTAAAGATGCTGGAATCAGAACTTCTATTTTCTTAGATCCAAATCCTGCTTTAATTGAAAGTGCTGCGAAAACTGGTGCTGATCGAATCGAGTTGTACACAGAAGAATTTGCGACGCAATACGGTTTAGGAAATCTTGACGCAATTCTTCCTTACAAAGAAACAGCAAAATTAGCAATCGAAAATGGATTGGCTGTAAATGCTGGACACGATTTGAGTTTAGATAATATTGAATATTTTATTCGCGAAATTCCAACAATTGCCGAAGTTTCTATTGGTCACGCGTTAATTTCTGAAGCTCTATATTTAGGTTTAGAAAATACGATACAAGCGTATTTACGTAAAATTGAATTAGCAAATTTGTAGAAAATGGCAGAAATATTACATAGCAAAATTGTCGGCTCTGGTGAAAAACATTTATTGGTTTTTCATGGATTGTTTGGACAATTGGATAATTGGAGCACATTAGGAAAACATTTTGGCGAATATTTTACAACACATTTGATTGATTTACGCAATCATGGACGTAGTTTTCATAGCGAAGATTCTTCTTTGGCAGCGATGACGCAAGATATCGTGAATTATATGGATGCAAATTCTATCGAAAAAGCACATTTGTTGGGACATTCACTTGGCGGAAGAATTGTGATTGATTTTGCGATGATTCATCAAAATAGATTAGATCATTTGATTGTAGCTGATATGGCACCAAAAGCTTATCAACCTCATCATAATGCGATTTTCAAAGCGTTGAAATCTGTTAATTTTGATCAAGTTGAAACTCGAAAAGATGTAGAAACGACTTTGGAACAATATATTCCTGAAATTGGTGTGCGACAATTTTTATTGAAAAACGTTTACCACGCCGAGAATGGTAAATATGCTTTTCGATTCAATTTAGATATTTTGGATAAATTTTATCAAGAGATGATTGGTTCTGAATTGTTGAAAGGCGAATTTGATGGTCCAACTTTATTTTTGGGTGGCGCAAATTCAAATTACATTATGCCAGAAGATGAAATGATTATCAAGGAGCGTTTTCCAAATGCGGAAATCAAGAAAATTGCAAATGCAGGACATTGGTTACATGCCGAAAATCCGAAAGATTTTACAGCAGAAGTTTTAGATTTCTTGTTGAATAAATAAAAACAAAAAAGCGAAATTCATAATTTGAATTTCGCTTTTTTTATATCTGATTATCATTCCAAGTTTATCGAAAAATCTATTCTTTTCTTTAACTCAATTTATTTTCTCTCAACAACGACCAATAAATCATAGTTGAATCTCGACTCAATTCAGAGAAATTTAGTTTTTTCAACAACTTGGTTGAACTTATATTTTCTATCAAACAACAAGCGGTTACTTCTTCTAAAGTTTCTTTTGTAAATGCCCAATTTATCAATTCCGCAGCTGCTTCAACGGCAAAACCTTGCTTTCTTTCTGCTTCGATAATTCCATAACCAATATCACAACTTCTTCCAACAAAATTATAACCTTTAAAACCAATGTCACCAATTATTTCTCGTGTTGATTTCTTGATAATCATCCACGATTCGAAACCTGTTGGTGCATCAACTTTAGACAAGTTCACAATAATTCGAGGCAATGTTTCGATTACATCTGCATCTGGCCAACCTTTTCCTCTAATCAAATTTAATTGCTCTAAATCGGTATAATTATTTTGTAATATATTTTCGCAAATGGAAATCGTGAATGGCATCAAAATTAATCGTTCGCTACACAATTCCGTTACTTGTAAACTTTCTAAATGCATAATTGATGAAATTTTATAACTTCAAAATGTATCAACTCATCTTTCATTAATTTTTGAGAAGAATAAGTCAACAATTCAATGTTTTTGAATGTAAATCTTACCAAATAATCTCTTCCCTGAAATTTTGATAAAATTACTTTTCCTTCAAATTTTCCATTTTTAGAAATTGCAATTTCTTCTGGATAAATGACAATTTTAGAAGAATAAATTCCTAAATCTTGTGAATCATCCAACACATTTACATAACCAAAAAGTTTGGCCACATAAGTTGTCGCAGGAGAATTTCGCACATTCTCGACCTCATCATACTGAATCATTTTTCCGTTTTGCAAAACTAAAATTTTATCCGAAGTATAAAAAGCATCACTCAAATCATGTGTTGTAAAAATCACTGTAATTTGATGCGCTTTACACCAATCCATAATTTTTTCTCGAATGGTTAATTTTAATATTTGATCTAAATTAGAAAAAGGTTCATCCAACAACAAAATTTCGGGTTGTTGTGCCAAAGCTCGTGCAATAGACACACGCTGTCGCTGACCACCACTCAACTTATTCGGAAAAATATGTTTATACTCTAACATTTCAACAACCGTTAACGCTTCGTCAATTTGTTGTTGTTTAAGCTCTAAATCAAAATTACTTAAAAATTTCCCGACATTCTCACCAACCGTTACAAAATCTAACAAATCATAATCTTGCGCTACGTATTTCATCATCTTATGACCTGGAATCAAGTTATAAGCAGGTCCGCGTAATTTTTTGGTATGATAGTAAATTTCTCCTTCTTTAAAATCCAACAATCCATAAATCAATTTCAGTAAAGTTGATTTTCCACTTCCACTTTCTCCGATAATACTTACCACTTCGCCTTTGTTAACTGCAAAATTGATGTTATCGAGTACTTTTTCTTCGAAATCTGGATAATTATAACTGAGTTGTTTTACGTTTAGCACGATTGAATAATTTTTCTTATGTTTGGCTAAGGTATTAGATTTATTCAATATGAAATAATTGTTTAATTATTTCATTTATTGATATAAATCAATATCAACTATTAATTTATATTATAGTTTTGTAAAAGAAAAAATTAAAAAAAGCAATATGAAAAAATTATTCTTAGGATTGGCTGTTGTTTCTGCTGTTGCATTAACTTCTTGTGGAGGAAAAACTGAAACTAAAGCTGCAACTGAAGCTCAAGAAGGAGCAACATCAACTGAAGGAGCTGCAGAATATGCTGTTGATACAACTGCATCTGTTGTAAATTGGAAAGGTGGAAAAACTTTTGACGATATTAACAAACCAGAAGAAGGTCACTACGGAGTTGTAAAATTAAAAGAAGGTTCTGTAAAAGTACACGACGGAGTTTTAGAATCAGGAAAATTTGTTGCTGATTTTGCTTCTTTCGAATCTAAAGATTTAGATGCTGATGCAGAAAGCAAAGGAAAATTAGACGGACACTTAAAATCTGCTGATTTCTTAGACGTTGAAAAATTCCCAACTGCAACTTTCGAAATTACAGGAGTTAAAGCTTTAGAAGGTGGAGATTACAATTCAGAAATTTCTGGAAACTTAGATTTCCGTGGAGTTCCTAAAAATGTTACTTTCAAAGCTAATGTAACTGTTAATACGAATGGTGTAACAATCAAATCTGAAGAATTCGGAATAAACCGTAAAGATTTCGGAATTGCATTCGTAGGTGCTGGAGGTTCTATCATAAAAGACGAAGTTTTATTACAAGTAGATTTATCAGCTAAACCAGCTGCTGCAACTGAAGAAGCTGCAAAATAATCGAATTGAATATTCAAAAAATAATAGAAGCCATTTATCTTAGATAGATGGCTTTTTTGTTTTAGAGGCGAAAAAATATAATTTCTCTCATTTTTTTTGTGATAATTAATTGAACTTAATTATATTCGTACTCATAATTAATAACATACATTAACAAAACAATGAAAACAATTAAGTTCTTCCATCCGGATGAAACATTTAATTATAATATTGAAAAATCGTTATGCAAAGTCGTTTTTCAAGGAAATAAAAAATGTTTGTTGGTCGAAATACATTCGACTGATGACTTAGAACACGTAGAAGGCGATTCGTTACAAAACGATTTTCCTCAACTTTCTTTATTTATTGATGATTTTCCTTTGGACGTAGAATCTGTAGAAGAATTAAACGGTAAAAAAGTTTCTATTCCTTACGGTTTTGCCGAGGAAGAAGACGAAGAAGGTGAAACTGTGGAAGTATATTACACAACGTTGAATGTTTCGGAAGAAGATTACGAAACAGTAAACAACGAATTAACTTTTAGTGTAAACGATAAAGGAATTTTGACCTTGAACTGGAAAGGTGAAGTGCAAGATTTTGTAGAAGAATCTGAAAAAGATATTCCTTTCGAAATAGAATGTACATTTGAAGAATTCGAATTCACAGAAGACGATTTTGAATAAAAAAATACGACAAAAACCTCTCAATTTTGAGAGGTTTTTTTAATCACTATAAATTATGAAAAAGTTTACTTTAACTCATCGATTATTACATTGGACAATCGGAATATCGATGATAATGCTTTTCTTAACTGGTTTTTTGAGAATGGAATGGATGAGTAAAAAAAATCTTTCTGCTTTGATTACTAATGAAGTTTCAAAAGAAGGTTTAAACATTTCTGACGCTACTTTAAAAACAATTGGAAGAAGTTCTTTAGAACCAATGTGGCAATGGCACGAAATATTTGCTTATATCGCTTTAGGTCTTTTTGCTGTCCGAATTGTTTATATGCTGGTAAAGGGAATCCGATTTCCTAATCCTTTGAAAAGTCATTCAACATCCGAAAAATTTCAGGGAATAATTTATATGATTTTCTATTTGTTAATGCTAATTAATATTGTGACAGGATTTTATTTAATGTGGGGAAATGGAACTTACAAAGACCCTATGGAAGAACTGCATAAAACTGCAATATATTGGTTTCCTATCTTCTTTCTCATTCATCTCATAGGAGTTATTATCGATGAAGTCAATAAAAATTCTGGAATTGTTTCGAAAATGATAAATGGTAAAGATTAAAAATAAAAAAGACACTTTATAAAGTGTCCTTTTTATTTAAACATTTGATATATTTTATCTTTTTCGTAACCTTCGATAGTTACTTTTTGATCAGTACTATAAAATGTATATTCTTTACGATTATCTGTATCTATAATATAATTCGGAAAAGATTTATTTGGTCTTCTCATTCTTGCTTCTTTGAGAGTTTTTCGATCCTTGTTAGATATCAAAAAAGTCTTTTTATCAAGAATCAAAAAATAATATTCTTTTTGCAACGAATAATAGTTGCTTGACGATTTTACAGTTAAAATTAATTTATTATCCTTTACTTGATAAGTTCCTTCAGCAAAACCATAATTAGCATTATTAATTTCTTTACCGTTTCTGTCTAACTCTACAATACAGCTAAGAAAAACAGACTTGTATTTGAATTGTTGATTATTAAACAATTTCAATTCAAAGTTGCTATGTTTAAAGATTAAAGGAGTCGTCAATACTAATTTATCTTGCGCTTTTGTATTAATTGCAAGTAAAAATAATAATCCAAGCAATAATTTATTCCACAAATTCATATAACTGGTTAACAATTATATAAATTTAAAGAAAATTATTTTCCTTTCATAAAAATCCAAGCCAATAAACCCCAACCGATAATCATGAATAATCCTCCAAGTGGCGTAATTGGTCCTAAAAATTTAAGGTTTGCATTCCAATGTTCTGCGAATGACAACAAATAGATACTTACAGAAAAAACAAATGTTCCGGCAATTAAACACCAAGCTGCAGAACGTTCTAATCCGTTATTAAATTGAAAATACATTCCAACAGCTAACAAAACAATTGCGTGATACATTTGATAACGTACT
>NZ_JAOCHX010000025.1:0-50978 GCF_029843245.1 Empedobacter sp. GD03739
AAGACATTATATTTTTTTATACAAAATGATTTTGTTTTTATACAAAAACCCGCAATTCTTCGGTTTTGTATAAAATACGCATTGGTTCGTATAAATTTGAATTTGGGACTAATTTTTTGCTTTTTATTTACGTCGAAAAATTAGTAATATGTCGCATGCAAAAGTGTTAGAATTATATAATCTTATAGACGAAACTTCGTTATCTGAAGAACAACTTGAGTGTAAAATTATTCAAATAGTTGATCTTATTCGGTTTATAGAAATTTACAATGATTCAATTTTGATCAAAGATTTTTTGAAATACAATTGTAGCATTATTTCCCATGAAAATAAATCAATCGGAATTGTATTTTGTGAGCAACTCGAAGAAATTGAATCGCTTATCGCCACACAAAAACTTTTGATGATAAAGGAAAAAGAATTTCTGAATGAATTATGGATTGTTTTTGTTAAAGATTATCAACAATCAATTAATATTGAAAGTATTAGCAATGATCGTAAACTCAATCTTTTTGACAAGATTTTTAATTTCAATTTTTATAAACAAACAATTTTACAAGCCAGATAATAGCCATGAAATTAATTAAAACGTCAACAATATTATTTTGTCTTCTAACAAATGTTACCAATGTATATGGGCAAGACAATAAGGAAATAAAAGAACAAGATAGTATTTCCAAAAAAGCCTATATATATTTGACGCAACAATTTTCTGTTGCAAGACCATTGAATGTAGAATACACTTATGCCACGCCAACAAAATTTACTTCGAAAACGGATGGGAACAAAACTGATGGTAATCGAATTAATCATTATTCACAACTGAATATCAGTACAAATATCAATATTTTGAAAAAAAAGAATTGGATTCTTAGTACGACTCTTGGTTATAAGAATACCAATATGGATATAGAATTTGCTGAACCAACGTTTCAAGAAACAAAAAATGTAGATATTAATGCACATTATCTCTATGAATCCTTGAATTTGGCTTATAGTACAAAACTTTTTAACAAGCCTACTTTTCTAAGTTCTAGTCTTATTTTTGATGGTAGCGACAAATATTTTGGTCGAGTAAAAGGACTTGTAACAGGAAATATTTTATTAAAATCTACAGATCGAACTAAAATATTAGTAGGATTAGGATTGAACATTGATGAAGGTACTAAAACACCTGTAATTCCAATGTTTACCTTACAACATAGATTTAATAATGACTTTTTTGCAGATATTATTTTACCAAAACAAATTCTTTTCAGAATGCATCCTTTCAAAAATTCTCGATTATCAATAGGAACTGAATTGGAAGCAAACACGTTTTATTTATATCTTTTGAATCCTAATAATTTATCTGAAAAATACGAATATAGACAAGTTGACTTAAACAATGGATTGAAGTATGAATATTTGTTAAAACACAATTTTATTATCATCGCTAAAACAGGAGTAAAAACGCTAATTACAAATGGTTTATTTAATAAAAAAGACACGTTTGATGACAAGATTTTCTCTTCGACACAAGATCCTTCGTTTTATTTTAATTTAGGTATTTCTTATAATCCTTTTGTAAAAAAGCGAAAATAAATCAGTTATTGTCTCCCCAAAAAAAGCCTTACAATAAGTATCGAAAGACTTTTTAAATCTATCAACTATTAACTACTTGGGTAGTTATTACCTTTTGCAATATTGTGAAATAAGACGATTTCCTTTAAGATAAATACAGGGATTTGTTCGTCAAGAATTCAAAAATTTTAAGATGGTTAAAGCGACTACTATAATTAAAATAGAAACAATAACGATGTCTTTATAATTGATTGTTTTCGAACCAAATCCAACTTTCTTTGATTTACTTATCTTTTTAGATTGCATCAGAAGGATTTTTTAGTTAATACAAATATAGATTATAAATTTAATTGAATAACTTATTTGTAATTAAATAATTGTAAAAATATCAATATAATATATAAGAATGATTTTTATTGTTTTGAAATCTATTTGATTTATATACAAAATCATTTTTTGTGTGAAACGTGAAAAATTATGTTTTCTCATAATACTTTTTCATTTTCTCAAAAATCAGGTTGTACGTTTTAGTACAATTATATGTTAAAAATAGTTAAAACAACATATTTGAAATTTCTCCTAAATATTCCATTAAATAATAAACAAAATCATTGATTATTTATGTTAAGTAAATTTTAATAAAAATTGAATGAAAGTTAAAATAATCTCGAAGTTAAAGATGTCAAATATCATTGTAGCATCAATTTATATTAAACATGAGAAAAAAATTAACTTCATTAAGCTTATTCGCTTTTCTTGGTTTTGCTGCATTTTCGTATGGGCAAACGAAAGGAATTATAAATGATGGCAATGGTTTTCCAGAAGCAGATGTGCAAATTACGATCAAAGGATCTGACAAGGTAGCTTACACAGATGAAAATGGAGAATTTGATATTGATGCTAAAATTGGTGATATTTTAATCATTAATGGAAAAGAGTATGTGGTTTCGAGCAATCATTTGGGTGTTATAAAATTACAGTCTAACTCAACTGTAGATCTTGCTGAAACGGTTGTGACCGCATTTGGTGTACAAAAAAAGGAAACTGTGGTTGGTTCTGTTGGAACTATTAGTGCAGAAGATATAGAAAATAGACCTTTGTCTAATGTGGCAAAAGCATTAGATGGCGCTGTAGCTGGTGTGCAAGTTTCTACTGGTTCTGGACAACCAGGTTCTGGATTATCGGTGCAAGTTCGTGGAGTAGGTTCTTACAATTTATCGAGTTCGCCTTTGTATGTTGTAGATGGTGTAATTTACACAGGAAGTTTGCAAGATTTGAATCCGAATGATATTCAATCTTTAACAGTCTTGAAAGATGCTGCTTCAACTTCTTTATATGGTGCATCTGCAGCAAATGGAGTGGTGATGATTACAACAAAAAAGGGTAAAAAAGGTAAAGGATCGTTTAGATTATCTTCTAATACAGGAGTTGTAACAAGAGCTACGCCAGAATATTCGAGAGTGGGAGCTGGAGATTATTATGTTGCAACTTGGGAATCTATGCGAAATGGCTATTTAGCTTCGAATTCTTCTGCAACATTGGCACAAGCGAATGCTTATGCTTCAACTAATTTAATTACAAATAATCTTAAAAATAATATTTACGGAGTTGCCAATGATCAGGTTGTGGTTGATGGAGTTTTAACTTCGTCAGATGCTTTGTACAATGATTTTGATTGGCAAGATTATATTTCTCGAACTGGATCTTTTCAAAAGTATGATATAGATTATTCGGGTGGTGATGAGAAGACGACCTATTTTGCAGGGTTTGGTTATAATAAAGAAACTGGTTATGTGATCAAGTCTGATTTTGAGCGTTACAATGCACGTGTAAATGTGGATTCTCAAGTTACAGATTGGTTAAAATTAGGAACTAATTTAACGGGAAGTTTAATAAAATCGAATCAAGCAGATTCGAGTGGAGGATCTTCTTATATCAATCCATTTTATTTTACACGAGCAATGGGGCCAATTTATTCGCCTTATTTGTATGATGCAAATGGACAACGTGTTTATGATACTGAAGGAAATCCTGTTTATGATGGAAACGAATCTCGTGGTAGAGGTTCTAGTGCGAGTTCTGGACGAAATGTGTTGCAAGAAACGTTATTGAACAATCAGTATCAAGATACAAATTCTATTAATTCGAGATTCAATGCTGAAATTAAACTTGCAAAAGGTTTAACATTTACGACAAACTTATCGTATGATGTAAGGAATTACAAATACAAAGAATACGGAAACAAAGAAATTGGAGATGCGTCTGGTACTGCTGCTTTAGAAATTACGGATTATAAGTATACAGGAACAACATTCAATCAAATCTTAAATTATAGAAAATCATTTGGTTTACACAATTTTGATGCAATATTAGGTCACGAAAGTTTTGAAAGAAAAACTGATTATTCTAATGTGCGCAAAACTGGTGAAACGGTTTCTGGTATTTATGAATTAATTAATTTTTTGAATACAACAAGTGCAACGGGTTACAATTATATCATTAGAAAAGAAGGATATTTTGCACGTGTTAACTATGATTATGCAAGCAAATATTTGCTATCTGCTTCTGCTCGTTTAGACAAATCTTCTCGTTTTTCGGACGAAAATAATCAAGGTATTTTCTGGTCTGTAGGTGCAGGATGGAATATTCATAAAGAGGATTTCTTAAAAGATTCATCAGTGATTAATGAATTAAAATTACGTGCTTCTTATGGACAAGTAGGGAATGATGGTGGAATTGATGAAGAACCAGGTTATCAAGTCGATTTAGATTTATATTCTTTGGGATATAACAATGGAACAGAATCAGGAGTTTTACTTGGTCAAGTTGGTAATTCTAACTTAACATGGGAGTCTAAAAATTCGTTTGATGTAGGATTAGATTTTGCTTTGTTCAGAAATAGAATTTCAGGATCGTTAGAATATTATTTACAAGATGTAAAAGATATGATTTTCGCTGTTCCTGTGCCAAATTCTGCTGGAGTTCCAGGAAACTCTATTTATCAAAATATTGGTAAAATGAGGAATCAAGGAGTCGAGCTTTCATTAAATTTTGGGATTGTCAGAAACGAAAAATTCTCATGGGATTTAGGCCTGATTGCTGCTCATAATGAAAACGAAATGTTGAAAATGGCAAATGGAGCGGATGATGCAATTATTAATGGAACAAAACGTATTGCAGAAGGTCATTCTTTGTATGATTTCTGGTTACGTCAATGGTATGGAGTAGATTCTTCGGATGGAGCTGCATTGTATGTTCAAGATCCAACAAAAGCAGACGATTCTAACACGCGTACAGTTAACGGAACTAAAGTAACGACTAATTATGCAAATGCATTGTACGATTATTCAGGGTCATCATTACCAGATGTTTATGGTAGCATTACAAATAATTTCAAAGTAGGGAATTTTGATGCTTCAATCATGTTGAATTATCAATTAGGAGGAAAAACATACGATAGTAATTACGCTTTATTGATGAGTTCTTATCCGCAAGGGCAAGCAATTAGTACAGATATGTTATCAGCTTGGAAAAATCCAGGAGATGTTACAAATGTTCCGATTATGAGTACGGCAAATACAACAAATGCTTCTGCTGCTTCTACGAGATGGTTGGTTAGTTCAGATTATTTAACAATCAAAACAGTACAATTAGGTTACAATTTCGATAAAAGAGCAATTGAAGGAATTGGTTTAAGCAATTTGAGAGTGTATGTTTCTGGTGAGAATTTATATTCTTGGACTGCAAGACAAGGTTTAGAGCCAGCTCAATCATTCAATGGTACAACAACTTATCGTTATACGCCTTCTAGAACGGTAAGTTTAGGACTAAATGTTTCTTTCTAAAATTGAATTTATAATGAAAAAGATAAAATTATTACTAGCAGTTATTGCAATATCGTCGCTTTCGCTATCATCGTGTAGTGATGATTATTTAGATGTTGTTCCAACGTCTTCAGTAAGTGACCAAACTATTTATTCAACAGCAGATAACTTAATGGCTGCAATAAATGGAATGCATAGAAATATGTATGTTAGACAAAATGAATCTCAAGGAAATAATGGATATACTGCACAATTGATTATTACAGATGTAATGGGAGAAGATGTTGTGTTTCCTTCTACCGGAAATGGATGGTTTGTAAGTGAATTAAGATGGATTTCTCAAAGCAACAATTCTTCAACAACTTCATCTTATCCTTGGACGTTTTGGTACGAAATGATCAAAAATGCCAATAATATTATTACTTATGGAGAAGAAGCTTCTGGAGATCAGAATTTAAAAGATCAAGCTATTGGAGAAGCCTATGCTTACCGTGCATTTGGATATTTTCAATTAGTTCAGTTGTATGGTAAAAGATATGTAGCAGGTGCCGCAAATTCTGATTTAGGAGTTGTTTTAAGAGATGATCCAAAAGATGTTGATCCAAAAGCACGTGCAACTGTACAAGAAGTTTATACTGAAATTTGGAATGATTTAGCCAAAGCAGAAACTTACTTAACAGGAAAAACAGCTTCTAATGCGTCACATTTTTCTCTCGAAAATGTAAAAGGTATTATGGCAAGAGTTGCTTTGGTTCAGCAGGATTATACAAAAGCTGCTCAATATGCAAATGAAGTAAAATCAGAATTTTCGTTAATGTCACAAACGCAATACAAAGCTGGGTTTAACGATTATTCAAATCCAGAATGGATGTGGGGTGTAACAATTCAAGAAGATCAATCTGATTATTTCGGAAATTTCCATGCTTATATGTCACGAAATTATAACTCATCTCAAATTCGTACTGCTCCAAAAGTGATGAATACCAATTTGTACAATTCTTTTCCAACGACAGATGTTCGTACGCAAGTTGTGGATCCGACTGGAAAACATACAAGTTTAGGTTTACCGTCTAATTATTCGCTATTTGCATATACCTCTCAAAAATTCCTAGCACAAAGTACATCAAGTTCTTTAGGAGACGTTCCGTTTATGCGTGTCGCTGAGATGTATTTGATCGAAGCAGAAGCGTTATATAAATTAGGAAAAGAAACCGAATCCAAAGCAGTTCTAGCAACTTTAGAAAAAGCGAGAGATACAGACTTTACAGGATTTACAACTTCTGGAGATGCATATTATCAACAGATTTTATTGAACAGACGAATCGAATTATGGGGAGAAGGATTTAGATTCTTCGATTTAAAACGATTAGGTCAAAAATTAGATCGTACAGGAGCAAATCACAACGCAACTGTTATTAATAATGTTTATACAATAGAGCCAACAGATTTAAAATGGCAATGGATAATTCCTGTCGCTGAAATCAATTCGAATCCATTGTGTGAGCAGAATCCATCGTGATAACATTTTTTTTATATATCTTCTCCTCATAGAGAAGTATAACATTTTTAGATGTTTTCCATTCGGAAAACCTCTATTTTATTTAAAATTATATATACTAAAATATACCAAACAAAAAACCTCAAGTGATTCACTTGAGGTTTTGTTATTTTTCTGCTTCTATAACGTTATTTAAGCTATTCTTTTGATTTTTTTGACGCTCTTTTTCTTCGTCAGATAATTTATCTTCAAGATTTATTTTCACATCATTCAGCATTTCTTTGAATTTTTCAGGTTGCATCATATAATATTTGTAACTCTCAGAAAATTGATGAAATGTGATATCATAATTTTTCATAATATCTACCGCATCTTTTGCTAAATCGATACTTTGATCTTGATTTTGAATAGGAAACATCTGCAATCCTTGTTGACTAATATATAAATCAGTAAGAATATCAATCATTTCAGATTTACCGATGAGATCTTTTGGTTTGTCGTAATTTTTTGGTGCGCAACTAAAAATACTCAAAAAAATCAGTGATAAAAAGATCAAGTTTTTCATAATTTGCCAAATATTTTTCTTAATCGTAACGAAATTACACCAAAAACGGCTTCTCCAATAATATCAGAACTAATTTTTGATTCGCCTAAAGTTCTGTCTGTAAATATAATTGGAACTTCTTTTAGTGTAAATTTTTTAATCCAAGTTTTGTACTTCATTTCAATCTGAAATCCATACCCTTTGAATTGTATTTTATCCAAATCCAGAGACTTCAACACGTTTGCTCTATAACCAACAAACCCTGCTGTAGCATCATGAACAGGTAATCGCGTGATGATGCTCACATATTTCGACGCAAAATAAGACAATAAAACTCTGTTCATTGGCCAATTCACAACATTTACACCATTAGAATAGCGTGAGCCAATAGCTAAATCGGCACCATCTGCTAAAGCTTGGTATAAGCGAGGTAAATCATTTGGATTATGCGAAAAATCGGCATCCATTTCGAAAATATATTCGTATTTATTTGCTAAAGCCCACTTAAATCCATGTACATAAGCGCGTCCTAAACCATCTTTTGTGGTACGAATTTCTAAATGCAAACGTCCATTAAACTCAGGAATCAAACGTTTTACAATATCATTCGTTCCGTCTGGGGAACTGTCGTCAACAATAAGCACATCAAATGCTCCGTCAACAGCCAAAGCTGCACGAATAATGGCTTCTATGTTTTCTTTTTCGTTATAGGTCGGGATAATAACTAATTTGTCCGACATAAATATTATTTTGTGGGCATAAAGATAGTTATAAGATTGTTAGTCTTTTGTATTTTTGAAAAAATTATGAAAACAAACGATTTAATCTCGATAGGAAAAAATACACTTGGCAATGATACTGTTCTTATTGCTTTGACGGTGTGTTTGTTATTGGTTTGTGCAGCAAAATACTTGTTTGCTAAAAATTTCAAAACGCTAGATAATAAAACCGAATACATGAGTTTTACAGATGATAATACGACCTTATTTAGTTTTATTGTCAATGGTGTGACGGTTTTACTGATAAGTTTGTTGTTGGTTTCGTATTTTGATATTACGTATAATCATATTCCAAATTTTAAGTTTTATTATCTTTCACGTGTCGGAATTACCTTTGGTGTAATCAGTTTGATTATGCTCTTTAGGTTGATGATTGAGGTAATTTTTTATCGTGTTTTCTACGAATCTAGTTCTCTTTCATATTTTATGAAAAGTTCGAGTTTTGTTAATGCAAAAAATGTTTTACTCTTACTTATTATTTGTTTTTTGTTTTTTTACACACAAATTAACAAAGATTACTTGATGGTGATTGGCTTTATTTTGTTGTTTTTGAATAGAATATTCGAAATTTATCATATATATGCAAAACAAATAAGTGACAATAAATCAGTTTGGTATTATAATATTTTGTACCTTTGCACCCTAGAAATTTTACCTATAATGGTTTTAGCAAAACTATTAATTGTAGGTAAAGTAATCTAAAATTACTATGAAAGTTAAATCAATATTAGTATCTCAACCTAAGCCTCAGGCAGAAAACTCGCCATACTACGAGATTGAAAAAAGAAATAAAATCAAAATTGATTTTAGACCATTTATCCAAGTTGTCGGAATAGACGCTAAAGAAGTAAGACAACAAAAAATTGACTTTAGCAAAGTGACTGCTGTAATTTTTACAAGTAGAAACGCTATTGATCATTTTTTTCGTTTAGCAGAAGAAATGCGCTTTACTGTTCCAGATTCTATGAAATATTTCTGTGAGTCTGAAGCAATTGCATTCTATTTACAGAAATACATTGTTTACAGAAAACGTAAAATTTATATTGGAGAAAAAGTTTTTGCTGATATGGTGCCTTTATTTAAAAAGCACAAAGACGAAAACTTTTTATTACCAGCATCTGATGTTTTAAAACCAAATGTTCCTACTTTACTAGATAGTTTAGGATTAACTTGGCAAAAAGCAACTTTGTTTAGAACTGTTTCGAGTGATTTATCTGATTTGTCTGATGTAAAATACGATATTTTAGTATTTTTTACACCTTCAGGAATCAAATCATTATTCGAAAATTTCCCAGATTTCGTGCAAGAAAATACAAGAATTGCCGTTTTCGGGAAATCGACAGTAGATCAAGCAAAAGAGATGGGATTACGTGTAGACATTGAGGTGCCAACACCACAAACGCCTTCAATGACAATGGCGTTAGATAAATACGTGAAAGAAGCAAATAAATCAAAATAATATTCGCTTTACCCTTCTCTCTAATTAAAAAATATGTAAATTAAAGAGATGGAAAAAAGATGGGAAATAAAAGAACAGCCCAATACTGAAGTTGTTAAGGATTTAAGAGAATCGCTTAACATTTCTGAGGTGCTTGCTATTTTATTAGCCCAACGTGGAATTACGAATTTTGCGCAAGCCAAATCGTATTTTAATCCATCCTTAGACGAATTGCATGATCCTTTTTTGATGAAAGGAATGTCTGATGCGGTTTCACGTATCAAAAATGCAATTGATGACGAAGAAAATATCTTAATATTTGGAGACTACGATGTAGATGGAACGACAGCCGTAACTTTGTTTTACGAGTTTCTGACTTCTATCTACTCGAAAGTCTTTTTTTATATTCCAGACCGAAATAACGAAGGTTATGGAATCTCTCAACAAAGTATAGAATTCGCTGTACAAAACAATATTTCACTTGTAATTGCTTTAGATTGTGGAATAAAAGCGCACGAAGAAATAAAATATGCCCAATCAAAAGGCATCGATTATATTATTTGTGATCACCATTTACCAGATCGTTCTGTGCCAAAAGCGTACGCGGTTTTAGATCCGAAACAAAAAGGTTGTCGTTATCCTTACAAAGATTTGAGCGGTTGTGGTGTTGGGTTTAAATTGGTGCAAGCTTATACAGAGAAATTCAATCTTCCGAAAGAAAATCTTTTACCACTTTTAGACTTAGTTGCTGTAAGTATTGCGGCTGATATTGTTCCGATTACAGGAGAAAATCGTGTGCTGGCTTATGCCGGCTTGAAACGATTAAATTCAGAACCTCGTTTGGCTTTTCAGCAATTAATTCCGACCAATATTAAAAATAATGTCAATATTTCGAATGTTGTTTTTTCTATTGCGCCAAAAATTAATGCTGCAGGTCGTATAAAACATGGTTCGGAAGCGGTTCGTTTTATGTTGAGTACCGATGAAGAGGATTGCCGTAAATATTTGAATGATATTAATTCATTAAATAACGAGCGCAAAACTTTGGATCTTGATATGACGCATGATGCACTCTTTCAATTGGATCAAATCAATACCAAAGAAAAATATTCTACAATTGTTTACGATGCGTCTTGGAATAAAGGTGTAATCGGAATTGTTGCTTCTCGTTTGGTCGATTTGTATTATAAACCAACTATTGTTTGCACGAAGAATAATGAAGGTGAAATTGTAGGTTCAGCCCGTTCTATTCAGGAGTTTGACATACATTCGGCAATCGAAAAAAACAAAGATTTGTTAACACAGTTTGGTGGACATATGGCTGCAGCTGGTTTAGCAATGAAAGAAGAAAATTTTGAAGAATTCAAGATTAGATTTGATCAAACAGTGAAAGAAATGTCGAATGGAAAACATTTTACGCCATCAATTTTGATCGATAAAGAGATTTCTTTTAACGATATGACACGTTCTTTCTTGGAATCGGTGATGCGAATGGCACCTTTTGGGCCAGATAATATGAATCCTGTTTTTATTTCGAAGGATTTATTGGCAACCGATTTCCGATTAGTTGGTAAAGAACACGCGCGTTTGTACGTACATCAGCGAGATACACGTATTACGTTTCCTGCAATTGGTTTCAAATTAGGGAAATTTGGACCAAAATTAGAGAAAGGACAATCGTTTGATATGGTTTACACAATCGGAATGAATTATTGGCAAGGAAAAGGAACTTGGCAATTGAATATCAAAGATATTCGCTTCAACGATTAATGATGTCCTTCTATAACCAAAACCATTTCACCTTTTAAATTTCTTTTTTCAGCTATTTCGGCTAATTCAGTTAATGTTCCGCGTAAAGTTTCTTCAAATTTTTTCGAGATTTCGCGTGATAAACTTGCTTTGCGTTCAGCTCCAAAAGCTTCGGCTAAATCTTTTAATGTGCGTCCAATTTTATGTGGAGATTCGTAGAAAATCATCGTTTTCTTTTCTTCTACTAATGAATCTAATTTCGATTTTCGACCTTTTTTCACAGGTAAAAATCCAACAAAAGTAAATTCATTATTTGGTAATCCAGAAACAACTAATGCAGGAACAAAAGCGGTTGCACCTGGTAAACATTCGATTACGATATTATTTGCTACACATTCTTTTGCTAATAAATAACCTGGATCAGAAATACCTGGAGTTCCGGCATCAGTAATAATCGAAATGATTTGACCATCTTTTAGCTGACGAATAATATCTTCAGTTGCTTGATGCTCATTGTGCATATGGTAGCTACGCATTGGAGTAGAAATTTCGAAATGTTTCAGTAAAATACCACTATTTCGCGTGTCTTCTGCCAAAATCACATCCGATTCTTTTAGCACATCAACCGCTCTAAATGTCATATCTCCCAAATTTCCGATTGGCGTCGGAACCAAATATAATTTTCCACTCATGCGACAAAGTTACAAAGTAATTTCAAAAGAAAAAGCCAGCAAATTAGCTGGCTTCCTATATTATTTCAAAATATCTGCTAAATCTGCAATATCTTCAGCCGAAACTTTGTCCAAAATTTTGTCTAAATCTGTTCTAGGAATATCTAATTTCGAATCGATAACCAATACATTTCGTAAACCGTTAATTCCAAAAATCATTTTCTTAACTCGTCCGCCATCTTCTTGTAATGAAATGTTCAAACGGCTGTCTTTCGCTTTGAATTTGACTAAGTTCTCATATTTTTCACCACGCATAGATGACTGCAAATCATTCATGATTCTTTTTTGCTTTCCTTGTCCAGCATCTGAAACAACAAAAACTTTAGCCGATTTTAAATAATTAAATAAATCTGTTCCACCAGCTTTTCCAGCTAATTTCAACGCAAAAGAAGGTAAAGGAATTACAGTAGATTGATTATCATATTTTTTGTAGAATTCTTGCATGTTGCTTGTTGTACCGCAAGATTGCAATGTTAACAATACTGCTATAAAAGATAAACCGATTATTTTTTTCATTGTTCTTGTGTTTATAAATTAGAAAAAGCTATTACAACTCTCGTACCGAAAATTATTAATTTTTAGGATTGTTGAATTTTTAGGTAGGAAAAAATCATTTCTAAAATCGATGAATCATCTAAACCAATCATTTGTTCTAATTCGGTAATCGAAGCGTGTTCGATAAATTCGTCTGGATAACCGTTGATTGTAATATTTCCTTTGTAATGTATTGAATTCAGAAACTCTAAAATTCCACTTCCGAAACCACCTTTTTTTATTCCATCTTCAAAAGTTAGAATGGTAGAATATTTTAATGAAATAGCTTTTAAGCGAGATTCATCCAAAGGCTTGATAAATGGAAAATCAATCAAAGCGACTTTATCTTGAAGATGATTTTGGATGATAATTTCTTCGATTCGAGAACTAATCAATCCAGTTGAAAGAATTGCTAATTGACTTCCTTCAAAAATAATTTCAGATTGACCGATTTCTATTTTTTTGACTTTAGAATTGCTTGTTTGGATATTATTTTTTGGATAACGAATAGCAAATGGTTGAGTTGTAAACTGCGCTGTGTACAATAGATTTTTGAAATCTTTTTCGTTTCGAGGCGAAGACACAATCATATTCGGAATTTCGCGCAAATACGCAATATCAAAATAACCATGATGTGTCGCGCCATCTGTACCAACGAATCCTGCACGATCAATACAAAATACAACAGGTAGATTCTGTAACGCTACATCGTGAATGACTTGATCGTATGCACGTTGTAAAAATGTCGAATAAATCACACAATACGGAATGGTATTTTTCGTCGCCAGACCAGCTGCAAACGTCACCGCATGTTGTTCTGCAATCCCGACATCAAAAACACGTTCAGGAAAATCTTGATGACATTTCACCAAATTACTTCCTGTTAACATTGCAGGCGTTATCGCAACGATTTGTGAGTTATTTTCAAGTAATTGATGCATGGTTTCACCAAAAACATCTTGATACGATTTTTCTTTTTTCTTTGATTTTATTTCGCCCGTTTCTTTATCAAACAAACCTGGAGCATGCCATTTTACTTGATCGATTTCGGCTTTTTCGTAACCTTTTCCTTTTATTGTTTTGATGTGTAAAACTTTCGGACCTTTTATAGAATCAGCTTTATTGAAAGCATTTAATAATTCATCAAAATTGTGTCCATCAATTGTTCCAATAAAATTTAAACCGAAATTGGTAAAGATATTTTCGGATTGATTTTCTAAAGATTTAAAATGTTTTTTCAATCCACCAACCGAAGGATCAATTCCGATATCATTATCATTCAAAATCACTAAAACATCCAAATCTGTAGATCCAAGATGATTCAATGCTTCTAAACTCATTCCAGAAGTAATCGATGCATCACCAATAATTGCAATGTGTTTTCTATTGATTTGATTGATTTTATCTGCTGTTGCCATCCCAACAATTGCTGAAATAGATGTAGAAGAATGTCCCGTTCCAAATGTATCAAACTCACTTTCTATACGCGTTGGAAAACCAGAAATACCATCTTTTTGACGAAGAGAATCGAAAATTTGTTGACGACCAGTCAAAATTTTATGTGGATAACATTGATGACCTACATCCCAAATCAACAAATCTTTAGGTGTATTGTAGTGATAATGTAAAGCAATCGTTAATTCAATCACACCCAAACTAGCACCTAAATGTCCTGGTTTTACACTCAAAGTATCCAAAATAAATTCGCGCATCTCGTGAGCTAAAGCAGTTAATTGAGACGCTTCAAAAGTCCTAAGTTCCTTAGGATGATTGATTTTTGAAAGTAGATTATCCATTATTCTTTTACAAAATTACATTTTTCTGAGGAAAATTCCGTACCTTTGCATGTTACAAAATTTAATGTAACATGTTCCAAATAGGAAAAACCCTTGTATCTGAAGAACTACTAAATGAAGATTTTGTTTGTAATCTGAACAAATGTAAAGGGATTTGTTGTGTAGAAGGTGACGCAGGAGCGCCTTTGAATGATGACGAACTAATTGTATTAGACGATATTTATGAAGATGTAAAACCTTATTTGCGTCCAGAAGGAATTGCGGTGATTGAGCAAGAAGGTAAGTACACAATGGATACTGACGGCGATTGGGTAACTCCATTAGTCAATAATCGTGAATGTGCCTATTTAGTTTTCGAAGAAAATGGTTTTTCAAAATGCGGTATTGAAAAAGCATACGAAGATGGAAAGGTCGATTACAAAAAACCAATTTCTTGTCATTTATATCCAGTTCGTGTTAAGGAATATTCAAATTTCACTTCTGTGAACTATGATGTATGGGATATCTGCTCAGATGCTTGTACCTTAGGAAAAGAATTGAAAGTGAATGTTGCAACATTTGCAAAAGATTCGTTGGTCCGAAAATTTGGACAAGAATGGTACGATGAATTAATGGCCATTCAACAAGAATTAAACAACCAAAAAAAGTAAAAAAAAAATTATTATGTCAATAACAAGAGCAAGAAGATCTACTGACGCTATTGAAAGATTATATATCTCTATGCGTCATTTATTTCATAGAGGAGTGTACCGTCCATCTGGTGCACCTGGAAAAATATTAAGAAATTTATTATTCGAAATTAATCCTGAAATCTACGGGTCAATGACAGATCCAAACAAAGTAGAATTAAGTGGGTTGATGTACGTTTTAGATCGTTTACCAGAAGGAATTGTAGAAACGCCATATGTGTCTTTTACATCTGACGAAGGTTATGATCGTTCTATTTTTACACCAATTATTCCTGCAAAACGTCGTCGTTTTTGCTATAGAATTGATGATGACCAGATGAATATCGAAATTTCTCGCGGTCGTTCTGACATTTATGATGTGTTAACGCACTTAACATTTTTATATAACGAAGCGGATAAAATCAGAAATAGAGCATTTAGTAACGAAACACTTTCTAAAAGTAGAGCGTGGGAATTTATCGAAAATGTTGCATTTAATGAAGTTGAAATTTCTCGAAAAGAACGCGAAGTTGCTTTGATGCATTTATCGACGATTTTAGGAAGAACATTTGAAGAAACACAAGAAATTCATCATTATTTCAGTAAAGCAGACGACAAAGATTATTTTTTCCGTGTAGTTTATTGGATGGGATATACTAGCCAACAAGATCGTATCGGAACAAAGAAACGTGAAATTACATTTACGTCAACTTTACGTGAATCGATTGGTCATCATATGATTGGAGAAAAATGGGCGAATGAAATCAAACGTGTATTATTCGAAAATAATCTTCAAGATAAAAACATTCACATCATTTCTGCTAATATGCATAGTGTGTCTAACATGTTGTATGCCTATGATGGATTAAAAAGAAAATACAAAAATGATGGTGTAGAAATTTACGAAGATTTGAGTGCGGCAAACAACAAAATGTTGCGCGATTCGTTAAATGAATACACTCAACAAAATGGTTTAGTTTACATCAAAGATCAATCAGGAACAAATATCGATGTTCAAATTATTGATTTATCTAAAGTAAACATTGCTAATTCTGCATTTTCTTATGCAAAAGATAAGAACAATGAGGTGATTATTGTGATGGATTATGCTTTTGGTGAGCAAGCATTCGAGGCGATGGATGAATTGTTGAAACCATACAAAGTTGGAGATGTAAAATTCAAAATGAATGTAAAATCTGTTGCGATTATGGGTAAAGCTGGAATTTTAGAAGGAAATAAAGGTGATATTATGATTGCTACAGCACATGTTTTCGAAGGAACTACAGATAATTATGTTTTTGATAACGAATTAACTGCTGCTGATTTCGAAGGTCAAGGTTTAGGTGTTTACGAAGGACCAATGATTTCAGTTTTAGGAACATCATTACAAAATAAAGACGTTTTAGAATATTTCAAAAATTCGTCTTTCCAAGCAATTGGATTAGAAATGGAAGGAGCGCATTACCAAAAAGCAATTCAGGTTGCATCAAAAATTAGACATCACATCGATAAAGATGTTAAAGTAATGTATGCATATTACGCTTCAGATAATCCTCTAGAAACAGGAAGTACATTGGCTTCTGGTGGTTTAGGATTAACAGGTGTAAAACCAACATATCTAATCACACAAAAGATATTAGAAAAAATTATTAAATAAATTCAATGAAGAATTTTTCCATTTTAGGCTACGGTCATATTGGACGTGTACATCAACAAGCAATAGAGGAAACGGAAAACGCACAATTAATTTCGGTGATTGATTTCAATTTACCAGAAGATTTACCTTTCAAAGGTTATTCAACACTTGAAAGTTTTCTGAATGAAGATCAAGAAACGGATGTTGTTGTGATTGCTACGCCAAATGGTTTGCACCGCGAACATGCGATTCGTTGTTTAAAAGCGGGAAAAAATGTTTTGATTGAAAAACCAATTGCATTAACTGTAGAAGATATTACTGAAATACTGAAAGTTGCTGACGAAAAGAAACTTAGAGTTTTTACGTCGATGCAGCTTCGTTTTTCTCCAGTTGTGCAATATGTAAAGAATTTGATAGATAATAATTCATTAGGGAAAATTTTCATGGTGAATATTAATTGCTATTGGAATCGTAACAAGAATTATTACAAGTTGCGTGAATGGCACGGAAACCAAGAAATGGATGGAGGTGTTTTATTTACTCAATTTTCGCATTTTGTTGATATCATGAATTTTTGGTTTGATGAGGTAATTTGTACAAATTCAAAAAGTTTCAATTTTACGCATCAAGAAGTGACAGAATTTGATGATTCGGGTTGTGTTGATTTTACTGCCGATGGAGCAATCGGACATATGATTTATACAACGTCAGTTTTCAATAAAAATTTCGAAAGTAATATCACGCTTATTGCTGAAAAAGGAACAATTAAGATTGGAGATCAATATCTTAATCAAATGATTTATTCTGATTTAAAAAATGTGTGTTGTTCAAACAAAATTTCTACTGAACAAAAGAATTTTCATCCTAACGCCATTGCCGAAATTTCTGACGCGTTAATCCGTCATAATGAATCTTTGTTAGATGGAAAATATGCTGTAAATTTAGTCAAGTTTATTTCGGATGCGAATCATTTGGCAACAGAAAATAAGCAAGAACTTAAAATAGAAAACTATGAAATTTCACACTCGTAAATGGGTAAAACCAGAAGATCTTAACCCAAACAAAACACTTTTTGGAGGAAAGCTTTTGGCTTGGATTGATGAAGAAGCGGCGTTGTATAGCATTGTGCAATTAGAAAATTCGCATGTTGTGACCAAATATATGTCGGAAATCAACTTTATGGCTTCGGCTCGTGAAGGTGATATTGTAGAAATTGGAATTGAAGTGGTGAAATTTGGAACAACTTCATTGGTTTTACAATGCGAAGTACGTAACAAAATGACGCATGAAACCATTATTACAGTCGATCGAATTACGATGGTAAATTTAGATGCAGAAGGAAAACCAAAACCACACGGGAAAACACAAATAGAATATGTGGTGGATCGTTTAGCTGGAAAAGGTTAAAAAATTATATCAATAAAAAAGTCGAAACATTGTTTCGACTTTTTTATTTTATTCTGTAATAAACAACGATTTTAATTCGTGTGCATCAGCAGGATTCATTCTGCCAGCCAAAATCAAACTTAATTGTTTACGACGCAAAGCAGCTTCATAACGCTCGATTTCTTGTTCAGATTCTGGAATTAATTCAGGGACTTGAACAGGTTTATTATCATTATCAACGGCTACAAATGTATAAATACCGCTATTTGTTTGGTTATAAACACAATTTTCGTAATCGTAAACATAGACATCAACATACACTTCCATCGATGATTTGAATGCGCGAGTTACTTTAGATTCTAACTTCACTGTACTTCCCATCGGAATCGGAATGTTAAACGCAACGTGATTGACACTTGCTGTTACAACCAAAAAACTTCCACCATGCATTTTCGCAGAAATAGAAGAAATTCTGTCCATAGAAGCCAATAATTCGCCTCCGAACATGTTTCCTAAGTTGTTGGTTTCATTCGGTAAAACCAAGTTTGTCATTACTGCTAACGACTCTTTTGCTGTTTTTGCTTTCGCCATAAACTTTTGTTTGTTGGGTGCAAATTTCAACAAAATATTCGAGTTTTGAAACAGTTATTATCGTTGTGTTAAGTGTTTGTAATTGAGTTTTTTATTAAATCAATAAAATTTTATAGTTAAAAAATGTTAATATAGATTATTGTATTATTTCAAGTCTTACATTTGAACAGAATTATGAAAATGTTTATCACATACTTGCTATCTGCTTTGTTTCTGCTATTTTTTGCGGAAACTAAAGTGTTTGCGGGTACTCAACATTTTCAAGGAAATTTAACTTCACAGACGGTTGTTAATGATAATACACATATTTATCACGCAAGTAAAATTGTTGAAACTAAATTTTCTAAAACTTCAAATTCAAATCAATTTCAAGAATTTAATCCAAGTATCGAAACGATTGATGATGATTTTCAGACATCAAACAAAATCGATTTAGAAACTTGTATCAAACTATTAAGTGTTGTTCTGGTTTTAAACTTTATGATTCAAGGTTTAAGAAAGAAGCACATCTTCTACAATAAAACCATCAAATTTTCGAGTTGTAAGTACATTTTGTTACGTACAATCAGAATTTGATTGATTTCTTAAATTTTTAAAATTACACCAAAAATTAGTGTTCAGTTCATGAATAGCTGAATGTTAACCAATTTTTGTATGTAATATTTTTTGGTAAAACTACTTCTGCCAAGAAATCCATTTCATCAAATTTTACATTTAATAGTTAGAAGAATTATGAAAAGAGTCGCATTATTTGTAGCTCTAAGTACTGTATTGTTGACAACAAGTTGTTCATCAAAAAAACAGGAAAAAGAAGAAGTGAAAGATTATCCAATCACAACGCCAATCAAAATGGATACGATTGTAGATAAGGATTATGTAGCCCAAATTCAATCGGTACGAAACATCGAAATTCGTGCGCAAGAAAAAGGTTATTTGCAAAAAGTTTTTGTGGATGAAGGTCAACATGTACAAGCTGGTCAATTGTTGTTTCGCATTATGCCTTCGATGTATCAAGCCGAATATTTAAAATCGAAAGCTGAGGTAAAAGAGGCACAAATTGAATTACAAAATTCAGCAACTTTGGCTGATAATAATGTCGTTTCTAAGAACGAAAAAGCCATTGCGCAAGCACGATTAGAAAAATCGAAAGCAGAAATGCAATTGGCTCAATTACATTTATCATTTACAGATATTCGTGCACCATTTTCTGGTGTTATTGATAGAATTCCTATGAAATTGGGAAGCTTGATTGACGAAGGAATGTTATTAACAAATTTATCTGATAACTCATCAATGTTTGCTTATTTCAACGTTTCTGAACCTGAATATTTAGATTATCAAACAAATATTCAAGATAGAGCGAATAAACAAGTTTCGTTGATTATGGCGAATAATAAACCTTTACCAGAAAAAGGTTTGGTAGAAACGATAGAAGGAGAATTTAACAACGAAACAGGAAATATTGCGTTTCGTGCACGTTTTGCAAATCCAAATCATCTGTTAAGAAATGGTGAAACAGGGAAAGTAAAAATGACAGTTCCGTTACATGATGCTTTATTAATTCCACAAAAAGCAACCTACGAAATTCAAGATAAAACCTATGTTTTTGTAGTAGATAAAAATGGTGTTGTCAAATCGAGAAATATCACGATTGGTCTAGAAATGCCTGATGTTTATGTGGTAGAAAGCGGACTTTCGGAGAAAGATAATATTTTGTTAGAGGGTGTTCAGAAAGTGAAAGATGATGATAAAATCAAAACGAAATTTATTGCACCAAGAAAAGTTCTTTCATCGTTGAAATTAAAATCAAACTAATCTAAAAAATTCAAAGTTATGTTTGATAAATTTATTCGAAGACCCGTTCTATCGATTGTCATTTCGTTGATTATAGTTTTCTTAGGAATTCTATCATTAGTCAAATTACCCGTAACGCAGTTCCCTTCAATTTCGCCACCAAAGGTGAATATTACAGCGGAATATCCGGGTGCAAATAATGAATTATTAATCAAATCGGTGGTAATTCCATTAGAACGTGCGCTAAATGGTGTTCCAGGAATGAAATATATTACATCTGATGCTGGGAATGACGGTGAAGCGTCTATTCAAGTGATATTTGATTTAGGAACTGATCCCAATATTGCAGCTGTAAATGTGCAAAACCGTGTTTCTTCGGTTGTCAATAAACTTCCGCCTTTAGTAGTTCGCGAAGGAGTGAAAATTACACGCGAAGAATCAAACATGTTGATGTACATTAACTTGTACAGTAACGATCCAAAAGCTGACCAACAATTTTTATATAATTATGCAGATATCAATATTTTATCTGAGTTGAAACGTATTAATGGAGTTGGAGATGCAGATATTTTAGGAAACCGAGAATATGCAATGCGTGTTTGGTTAAAACCAGATAGAATGCAAGCCTATAATATTTCTGCGGATGATGTGATGAAAGCGTTGGATGAACAAAGTATTGAAGCTTCGCCAGGGAAAACAGGGGAAAGTTCTGGAAAACGTTCAGAAGCTTTTGAATATGTATTAAAATATTCAGGTCGATATAACACAAAAGAACAATATGGAAACATCATTTTAAGAGCAAATCCTGATGGAGAAATCTTACGTTTAAAAGATGTTGCTGATATAGAATTCGGAAGTTCGATGTATGATATTTACTCAACATTGAACGGAAAACCTTCTGCCGCAATTGTGATAAAACAATCGTACGGAAGTAATGCGAGTGAAGTGATTAAAAATATCAAAGCATTAATGGCTGATCTTAAAGAGAATAATTTACCAAAAGGAATGGATTACGAGATTTCATATGACGTTTCGAAATTCTTAGATGCTTCAATGGAAAAAGTGGTACATACACTTTTTGAAGCTTTCGTTTTAGTTGGGATTGTTGTGTTTTTATTCTTAGGTGACTGGCGTTCTACATTGATTCCTGCGTTGGCGGTTCCTGTTTCTTTGGTCGGAACTTTTGCGTTAATGAGTTTCTTTGGAATTACATTAAACTTGATTTCATTATTTGCCTTAGTTATGGCGATTGGAGTTGTCGTCGATGATGCGATTGTGGTGATAGAGGCTGTCCACGCCAAGATGGAAGAGAAAAATCTCTCGCCTTTACGAGCGACGGAAGAAGCGATGCGCGAAATTAGTGGAGCAATTATAGCAATCACATTTGTAATGGCAGCTGTTTTTATTCCAGTTGCGTTTATGTCTGGTCCAGTTGGAATTTTTTATCGTCAATTTTCGATTACGATGGCAACATCAATTATTTTATCAGGAATTGTTGCCTTAACGCTTACACCAGCTTTGTGTGCAATGATTTTGAAAAATAATCATAATCAACCAAGAAAGAAAACGATGCTAAATAAATTTTTGTTGAAGTTTAATAATTTGTTCAACAAAGGTTCTTTTAAATACGAAAAAGTTTTAACCAAAACAGTTAACAAACGAACTGTTACATTCGGAATTTTACTTGCATTTTGCGCTGGAGTTTTCTTTTTGAATAATAGTTTGCCTTCTGGATTTATTCCAAACGAAGACCAAGGAATGTTTTATGCAATTATTCAAACACCTCCAGGTTCTACGTTAGAAAGAACGAATGAAGTTTCTCAAAAATTACAAAAAATAGCGGAAGGAATTGATGGCGTTTCATCAGTTTCATCTTTGGCTGGTTATGAGATTTTGACAGAAGGTACAGGAGCAAACTCTGGAACTTGTTTAATTAACTTGAAAAGTTGGGACGAACGTTCTAAGTCTGCGGAAGAAATCATCAAAGAATTAGAAGAAAAAGCTGGAAATATTAATGGTGCGAATATCGAATATTTTCAACCACCATCTGTTCCTGGATATGGAGCTGCAGGAGGTTTCGAGTTGAGATTATTGGATAAAGCGGGTAGTGGAGATTATCATAAAATGGAAGAAGTGAGCCGTGATTTTGTAAAAGAATTAACTCGTCGTCCAGAATTGAGCTCTGTATTCACATTTTATAGTGCTTCCTTTCCTCAATATGTCTTGAAAATTGATAATGATATTGCCGAACAAAAAGGAGTTTCGATCGAAAATGCGATGGATAATTTATCAACATTAGTTGGTTCTAATTACGAAACAAGTTTCATCAAATTTGACCGACCTTATAAAGTGATGGTACAAGCTTCGCCAGAATATCGTGCGCTACCGGAAGATTTATTGAAATTGTATGTGAAAAATGATCAAGGTGAAATGGTTCCATATTCAGCTTTCATGAAAATTGAAAAAGTATATGGTTTATCAGAAATTACGCGTCACAATATGTATAATGCAGCAGAAATTAGTGGTACGCCAGCTTCTGGTTATAGTAGTGGACAAGCGATTGCAGCGATTAATGAAGTAGCTAAGAATACTTTGCCTCGTGGTTTTGGAATTGATTGGGCAGGAATATCGAAAGATGAGGTTTCTCGTGGAAATGAAGCGGTCATAATTTTTGTCATCTGTTTAATTTTCGTTTACATGATTTTAGCAGCACAATACGAAAGTTTTATTTTGCCTTTACCAGTTATTATTTCATTACCAACAGGGATTTTCGGAGCATTTTTCTTCTTGAAATTATTAGGATTAGAGAATAACATTTATGCACAAGTTGCAATGGTGATGTTGATTGGACTTCTCGGTAAAAATGCGGTGTTGATTATTGAGTTTGCAGTACAAAAACATAACGAAGGTTTATCAATTGTAAAATCAGCGATTGAAGGTGCGGGTGTTCGTTTCCGTCCAATTTTGATGACATCATTTGCGTTTATTGCAGGTCTTATTCCGTTGGTTATTGCTTCTGGTCCGGGAGCAGTAGGAAATAGAACAATTGGTACTGCTGCTGCAGGCGGAATGTTGTTCGGAACTATTTTCGGGTTGTTTATTGTGCCTGGTTTGTATGTTGCGTTTGGCGCTTTGGCGGATAAAATGCAATTGGTGAAATACGAAGATGAAAATCCTTTAACAGAAGAAATCACGGAAGATGAATAAAAATAGTTTAAAAAATATAATTGCAATAAGTCTTTTTGGAACAATGATTTGGAGCTGTAAAGCTCCTGCGGTAAGCAAAGAGATTGAAAATCATCAAGCACCAAAAATTCCAGAAGCTTATCAGAATGTTCAAAATGATAATACACCAAGTTCTGGGTTAACGCCTTGGAAACAATTTTTTACTGATCCAAATTTGGTCGTTTTGATTGAAGAAGCGTTAAAAAATAACCAAGAATTGATTATTACACTTCAAGAAATTGAGATTTCTAAAAATGAAGTGTTGTACAAAAACGGAAAATTATCGCCAACTGTTTCAGCAAATGCAGGAATTGGAGTTGAGAAAGTTGGTCGTTATACAAGTCAAGGTGCTGGTGATGCTTCGACTGAGATAAAACCCGGGAAAGAAATGCCTGATCCTTTGATGGATTATGCGATTGGATTGAGCGCTGATTGGGAAGTTGATATTTGGAAAAAATTACGTAATTCGAAAGATGCTTCGATTGCGCGATATTTATCAACGGTAGAAGGAAAGAATTTTGTTTTGACAAATTTAATTTCAGAGATCGCGTCGTCTTATTATGAATTATTGTCTTTAGATAGTCAATTGGAGTTAATTCATCGAAATATTGAGTTACAGAAAGAATCACTTCGTGTAGTTAAAATTCAAAAGGAAGCAGCGCGTGAAACTGAATTAGCGGTGAAGAAATTTGAAGCAGAATTATTAAAATCAGAAAGCGAAGAGTTTAATATTAAACAAGATATTACGGAAACCGAGAATAGGATTAATGCTTTATTGGGAAGATATCCGCAAACGATAAAACGTGATGGTTCGTCTTTTATGGATTTGATTCCACAAACAGTGCATGCAGGAATTCCTTCTGAATTATTATCAAATCGTCCTGATATCAAACAAGCAGAATTAGAGTTAAAAGCTTCTGCTTTAGATGTGAAAGTGGCTCGTGCAGAGTTTTATCCGTCGCTTAATATTTCTGCGGCTTTAGGACTAAATGCGTTCAAACCATCTTATTTGGTAAAAATGCCAGAGTCCATTTTGTATTCATTGGCTGGAGAATTAGCTGCGCCTTTAATCAATAAAAGTGCGATAAAAGCGGAGTTTAATACAGCAAATGCTCATCAAATACAAGCGTTGTACGAATATGATAAAACGATTTTAAATGCTTATTTAGAAGTGTCAAATCAAATGTCGAAGATTAATAATTTAGAACAAAGTTATTCGTACAAAGATAAACAGGCGAAAGCACTTGTAGAATCTATTGATATTGCGAATCAGTTGTTCAAAAATAATCGTGCAGATTATCTAGAAGTGTTAACAACTCAACGTGATTTATTAGATGCAAAAATGGAATTAATCGAAACAAAAGAAAAACAATTAAGTACAGTTGTCGCTATATACAAAAGTTTAGGTGGTGGCTGGAAGTAGTTTTCATATTCATTCTAACAAAGAAATAAGCTGCCCAAAAGGCAGCTTATTTCGATTTATTTTGTATTAAAAAATGATTTAATTTTCAGTTCTAACCCAAGTTCCAGGAGACTTTTTATTCACATCATTCATATATTTTTGCGCTTCTTCTATATTATTGAAGCTGCTATATGTAACATAATAATAGCGACCTTTTACATAAGAAATTCCAGCATCTTTGTAACCTTGTTTTTTCAATTCTTCAACCAAACGATCAGCATCTTCTTGACGTTTTAATGAAGCCGCAATTACTTGATATTTTTTATTGCTAGATTTTGCAGTTGTTTTAGTTGCAATTTCTTTTTTGTCCTCAACTTTCTTTTCAGCTGTTTTAGGAGTTTCAACTTTCGTTAATTTTTTCGTTTCTGTTTTTACAACTTCTTTTGTCGAAGGTTTTTCCTTTACAATTGCAGTAATTTCCTTTTCAGTCTCATTCAGTTTCGTTTCTTTTACAACTGTAATTTCAACTTTTTTAGGCGTTTCAATTGTATCTGTTTTCGTTACGGTTTCAGCAATTTGATATTCAACCAAAGAAGGTTCAGCAATGGTTTGTGGCATATTATACACATCGTATTGCACTGTAGGTTTTTCAGTTTTGGTTGCGTCATCTTTACCAATCATTGGTAAAACCAAACCGCTCCATTGCTCCGTTACGAATTCTTGCACGGGTTGCGGTGTATTAAAATATAGGAAGCCACCAACAATAATGGGAATTAATGAGGCTGCGGCTAAAAATTTTGACATGTGTTTGTTAGAGGTTTTAGTTTTAGACGAATCTAAAATGTAATTGGCTTGTAAATTTGAAAGACCGTAAGCGGCGATGAAATAATTTTGAGCATTTTCTGGTTTGAAGTCAATTTTTCCAGCGTCATTAAATTGTAATGATCCGATATTTTGTAAGGTTAAAACTTTTCCATTTTTCAAATGTTCTTGCCAAAAATAAACTTGTTCATTCAAAAATGTTTGCGCATTTTCAAAAGACATTGGCTCATCTTCTACAATTTTATTAACCAAAACACCATCACTTTTTGTTAAAGTTGTATTGAAAGAAAGCTCTTTTCTTGGTGGAATAAATGTGTTTGTTTGCTCGTCAAACGCCACATTAGCAGTGTTTGAGATAAACGCACCAAAGTTTGGAACGATTACACAATCGTGCTGAAATAATAATTGACTAATATGCTCTTCTAACCTCATACTACGAAATTAACATTTTTTTTAGATTTAGCAAAAAATAAATACTTAAAATTATTCTTAGTTGGTTTAATATTAATAATTTAACAAAATGCAAACCGATTTACCATATATTTTAGCACTTTCTTTCCAGAAAGGAATTGGCGATATCACGGCTCGAAAAATTATTCAATTTTTTGGTTCGGCAGCGGCTGCTTGGAATTGTAAACCAAAAGATTTGATGCAAATTTCGGGAATTGGACAGCAAATAAGCAAAGATTTTGGGAATAAAAAATGGTTAGATTTAGCTTTTAACGAAATAGAATATTGTAAAAATAATCAAATCAATATTTTAACTTTTTATGATGAAGCTTATCCACAATTCTTAAAAGAATGTATTGATGCACCTTTGGTGATTTTTTGCAAAGGAAATTTAGAATTTAATCATCTCAGTAATAAAAAGATTTCGATTGTTGGCACACGAAAAATGACCAATTATGGACGAAATTTTATTACTGAATTAATCGAAGGTTTAGCTGATTTTGATGTTACAATTGTAAGTGGATTAGCGTATGGTTGCGATATAGAAGCGCATACAAATGCGCTCAAAGATAATGTGGCGACGTGGTCGGTAATGGGAACAAATTTTGAACGAATTTATCCTGCTGCTCATAAAAAAGTTGCTGTTGAGATGTTACAAAAAGGTGGTTGGATTACAGAACAACCAAGTTTTAAAATTGCTTCACCTGAAGCTTTTTTACAACGAAATCGGATTATTGCAGGTTTGTCGGATATTACAATTGTGGTAGAGTCTGCTTTTAAAGGAGGAAGTTTGGTGACTGCAAAATTTGCAAATGAATATAATCGCGAAGTATTTGCTTTACCAGGGAAATCAACCGATGTGTTGAGTATTGGGTGTAATTATTTGATAAAATCTCATCAAGCTTATTTGGTCGAAAATTCGAAAGATATTATTGATTATTTTAACTTCAATTCGAAGAAGAAACCAAAACAAATAGATTTGTTTATTGAGTTTTCTGATGATGAAAATTTAATTGTAAATTATCTCAAAACCAATGGAAAACAACATATTGATAAAATGTCTTTTGACTTAAATTTGAAATCCTACGAATTGATGCCAACTTTATTAGATTTAGAATTGAAGCAAATAATTTCTACTCTTCCAGGTAAATTTTATGATTTATTGTAACAAGCAATACAATTTTTAGCAAGTTATTTTGTTATAAATTACAGTATTTTTGTGCATTATGAAGACAAAATTGTTCATTTTCATCACCATGATTTTCACAAGTTTAAACGCTCAAAATGATAAAGTGCGTTGGACTGATCTTTTTTCTTACAATAATGTGAAATTGTTGGAAGAAGTAAATGGTGTGATTTATTGTGGAACTGAAAACGGAATTTTCTTGTTCAATCCTCAAAATCCAACAAGTGATTGGATTAAACTAAATAAAACCAATTTTTTGAACAATGTTGGGGTTTCTGCAATGGCTTATGATATAGATTCGGATTCGTTTTTAGTTGGGTATGAAAATGGAGGTTTAGATTTATTGAAATCTGGAGAATCGACAATGGTTTTGGATATCAAATGGAATGGTTTTTCGGGTGATAAAAAAGTCAATCATATTTTTATAAATGATGGCATTGCGTTTATTTCTGGAGCTTTTGGAATTGTTTCTTTCGATTTAAAAGATGAAGAATTTAAAGAAACGACACGCACAAATTCTATCAAAATTATAGATCAAATTTTTAATGATGTAATTGTAAATGATGCTTTAGTTTTTAAAAAAATAGAACCACAATCTTCTATACTTTATATTGCAACTTCAAAAGGAATTTTTTTTAGTGAATTATCGGATAAGAAAATAAATAATCCAAATATTAATAAATGGCAATACAAAAATTTGGGACAAAATATTTCGAATATAGAATTATTTGAAAATGAGATTTATTATTCGGTAAACAATGAATTGAAAACTTTAAATGGCTCTTCAGTGGGTTCTTATAATACAATTCTTAATTTAAAATCATCTAATGGACAATTAATTGTTACTCAAAACAATCAAGTTTCTGATTTGAGTGGTGTACATTATTCTAAAAATGATCAAGATGGAAATGTTATAAACTTCAACACAGGAATTTTTATTAACAATATTTATTTTGGAGGATCTGTAAATCATGGAATTATTAATTTATCTAATCATAAAGAATTTTATCCCGATGGACCTTTCAATAATAAAGCTTGGTCTGTAACAACAAAAAATGGAAAAGTCTGGATTGCTCCAGGAGGAACTCTAGGTTATGGAAATGTTTTAGATAATAGTGATGGTTTCTATTATTATAATGTAAAACAATGGAACAATTTTCGTTCAAAAGATATTTTTGATATTCGAGATGTTTTAAGAATCGCTCCTCATCCAGATAAAAATAATAATACATTTATAGTTTCATCATTCAATAAGTATGGACGCGATGTAAATGGGCGAACAGATTTATTAGAATTTGATCCAACTAAATTCGAGTTTGTAAATAATTATAAACCTGATCGAATTATTAGTAATCAGTTCCCTAGTTCTAGAATTTCTGGATTAGCCTATGATAAATTAGGAAACTTACATATTGGTGCTTCATTTCCAGATGGAAAATCTCCTGATTATAATTCGGTTTATTACTTAGAACGTAATGCTAATGGGACGTGGAATAATATTTCTGTTGATAAAGCCTCTGCAATAGTGGCTCTAACTCCTGATTTTTCTGATATTTATACCTATTATCCAAGTGGTAGAGAAGGAGGAGGGGTTGCTGTATTAGATAAAAATTATCAAATAGTAACAACTTTAACAACTTCAAATAAGCTACCAATTAATAATGTTCTGACTGTTGCAAATGACAAATCAAATAATTTATGGATTGGGACAGAACAAGGTTTAGTCGTTTTGTACGGAGCTGATAATGCTGTAAGTTCTAATAATATTGTCGCAGAACCAATTGTGATTATTCAAGATGGAATTCCAGAGGCGTTGTTAACAGATGTTGGGATTTATGCGATAAAAGTGGATAATGCAAACAATAAATGGATTGCTACTAATGGAGCGGGCGTTTATTATGTTTCGGATAGTGGAGAGTCGACGAAATTGCATTTTACTTCTAAGAACTCACCTTTACCTTCGGATATTGTGTACGATGTTTCCATAGACGAATCGACAGGAAAAGTATTTTTTGCAACAGAAAAAGGTGTGGTTTCGTATAATGGAGATGTGTCGACAGAAGCGAATAATTTTAACAATGCAATTGCGTATCCAAATCCTTATCGACCAGAATATAAAGGGAATGTTACGATAAAAAATCTTCCAAATCGTGCGTTGGTTAAGATTACAGATATTGTTGGAAATTTACTTTTTGAGAAAAAAGCCGAAGGAGGAATTGTTGAATGGAATACAAATAATGCAAAAGGAAAGCCAGTAGCTTCTGGAATTTACTTAGTTTTGATGACAAATGCAGATGGTACAGAAACCAAAACATTGAAAATTGCAGTTGTCCGTTAATGAAAATTTTAGAAACCAAAGCCATTGTACTTTCGATCTTAAAATATGGTGACACGAGTTTAATTATTCGTTGTTATACACAAGATTTTGGCTTAAAATCATTTATAGCAAAAGGAGTTTTCTCCAAAAAAAAGCGAAATACTTCGTTGTATTTTCCGCTAGCAGAAATAGATTTGAGCTTTCAACCGAAATCAAATGAACAACAATTGGTTTTCTTAAAATCAGCTCAGACGTCGCATTATTATGAATCGTTGCATTTTCATCCCATCAAATCGGCGATTGTTTTTTTCTTAGCTGAAATCCTAAACTTAGTTCTAAAAGAAGAATCAGATAATCCAGAATTATATTTTTACATTGAACATTCGTTAAAAGAATTTGATCAAAAAAAAGATGATTTTGCAGATTTTCATTTGATTTTTTTAATTCAATTATCACATTTTCTTGGTTTTTATCCCAACTTAGAAATTGATGGAAATCTATTCGATTTAGAAAATGGATTTTTCACAAATTCGAATTCATCTATCAATATGTTGAAAGCAGATGAAACTGTTTTGTTCAAAAAATTGTTAGAATTACACTTTTCCGAAGATTCAAAAAATACATTCAACCAATCGCAACGTTCTCTTTTACTCGAAATTCTAGTGAAGTACTATCAAATTCACACCAATAATTTTAAGAAGCCAAAATCATTACAAGTTTTATACGAATTGTTTAGTTAATCTCCCGAAATAAATTCTAACAAATCTTTAAAACAAAGAATAAATAAAACTCCATATATTTGCTATAGTTAAAAGCATTTACAATGAAATTCAATACAAAAGCTATACATGGAGGTCAACAACATGACCCTTCTACAGGAGCCGTAATGACTCCAATTTACCAAACATCAACATTCGCGCAAAGATCACCAGGAGATTACAAAGGATACGAATATTCTCGTGGTGCAAATCCAACAAGAACTGCTTTAGAAAATGCATTAGCATCTATCGAAGGTGGAGTTGCAGGTTTTGCATTTGGTTCTGGTTTGGCAGCAATCGATGGTGTATTAAAATTATTTAAACCAGGTGATGAAATCATCGCGATGGACGATTTATATGGAGGTTCTTACCGTTTGTTTACACGTGTTTATGAAAAATTCGGATTGAAATTCCATTTTGTAGACATGACAAATGTTGAGGCTGTTGTTGCTTTAATTAATGATAATACAAAAATGGTTTGGGTTGAAACACCTACAAATCCATTGATGAAAGTGGTTGATATCAAAGCGGTAAATGATGCTGCAAAAGCAAAAAAATCTGATATTTTAGTCGCTGTTGATAATACATTTGCGTCGCCATATTTACAACGACCAATTGAGTTGGGAGCAGATATTGTGATGCATTCAGCAACAAAATATTTAGGAGGTCACTCAGATTTAGTTGCTGGAGCAATTGTGGTAAACTCTGAACAATTGGCAACAGATGTTCACTTCAATTTATTTGCAACAGGAGGAATTTTAGGACCACAAGATTCTTACTTAGTTTTACGTGGAATCAAAACATTGGCTGTTCGTATGGATCGTCATTGTTCAAATGGAATGAAAATCGCACAATTTTTAGAAGCTCATCCTAAAGTTGCGCATACGTATTATCCAGGTTTAGAAAATCATCCACAACACGAAATTGCGAAAAAGCAAATGAAAGATTTCGGAGGAATGGTAACGTTTACGTTGACTTCTGGGAAAAAAGAAGATGCTTTCAAAATTTTAGAAAACTTAAAAGTCTTCACTTTAGCTGAATCATTAGGAGGAGTTGAATCGTTAGCAAATCATCCAGCTACGATGACACACGCATCTATTCCAGCTGAAAAACGTGCTGAAATTGGTATTACAGATGATCTAATTCGTTTGTCTGTTGGTATCGAAGATATAGATGACTTATTAGAAGATTTAGAACAAGTTTTGAACTTGATTTAATCGATAAATGGAAAATAAAAAAACGGAATCTATAAGATTCCGTTTTTTTTATTGAATTGGAGTTAACGCTTCAGAATTTCGGAGTATTGCAACATATTGAAAATAATCAGTTGTTTTTAAATTTTCTTTTGGTGTAAAGTTTTCTCCAAATAATCTTGACTTTATTTGAATTAAATTTTGAGAAGATTTGTATGGTGAATTTTTCGCATTAAGATTAAAAATTGAAATGGAATTAGACTTTGCAAGTTCTTTAAAATCAAGAATACCTTTTATTAACATCATCGGTCCATCAGCATTTACCCAGTTTATTTTTTCATTTTCTGGAGTAGGAAATTGATCATTTTTAGGTAAATACATTTCACTGTCCAATGTATAACTTACGATGCTTGTTACTTTATATTTATTATCTAAAAGTCTTTCTGCAAAAGGTTTTTCTTTGTCATTCATACTTTTTTGAAGTGTATGAAAAAGTCCAAATAATCCATAGAATTTCTCATTTTGTAGATGATTCTTTGAAATGACATGTTTAAAATTCTCAATCATTGCTGAATCTCTTGAAATTTTGCTATTAGAATCATCAAAATTTGTATCAATACCCAAAACAACAATTTTTGATGAATCATTTAATGTTTTATTGTAATCATATAAGTTGCTCCATTTTTTTAGTAACTCTTGACTTGATTGTTGAGGAATTCTTTTTTTAATAGCTAAAACAACTTCTTTTAATAATTTTTCGTTTTTAATATCAGAATTTAGAAATGTGTTTAATTTTTTAGAATTTAAACTGTCCATTTCTGCGATGTAATAGTTGAACCCAAGATTTTTATTCAAATATTTAAACATAAATTCATCTAATTTTTGATTGTCAGCAAAACCATGAATTTCGCCTAATAGAATAACATTTGAAGTGTTGAAATTATTATCAAAAATCTGAATATTAAAGTTATTGTCAATTGTTGTTTTGTTATTTTTTAGATAGTCAATATTTGTTTGATTTTTAGATCCTAGGAAAATTTTATTGCTAATAAGTAAATACAAAAAAATAAAAGTAATTATTGAAATCAATGCAATAAAAAAGATTTTTAGGGTTTTGATAAGTGTTTTCATGTTGTTTGTTGTTAATTTTCATCAAAACTATAGTTAGCAAAAGACTTGTATAAATATATATTTACGAATTGTTGATTTTTTAGGATGAATTGTGAAAATCGTTTACTGAAAATTTTTTCTATTTTTATAAAATGAAGTTTCTAATTCTTTTCTTACTTTCTGTGATGAGTTTTGCTCAAAAGTTGGATACGATTAATCTCAATCAAGTTGAGGTAGTGAATTATTCCAATTACAAACAATTTCGTCCAAAGTTTAAACAAGTGGTTCGATTAACGGATAACACAAGTTTCGGACTTAAAATATTTTCGAATTTATTACTTCCAAATGAGAAAGAAATTGAAATTGTCGCAATTGAAATTTTGTTTGAATCAAAAGTGAAAAAGAAAAATTATTGCAACGAATATTATTATTTCAAACCAATGATTCTAAAATCGATTGAGGATAAACAAAGTTTGATTGAAGAAAAATGGTTTGAAGTGGATAAAGATTATCAAGGAAAATATATTTTTCCGATTCATTTAAAACTTAAACCTTCCGAAGCCAAAAACTATTTTATTGGTTTAGAAACTTCTTACGAAAATCCTTTTTGTCCCGAAGGAAATGGCTATTTTGATTTGATTAATACGAAACAACCAGTTGATTTATATTATGAAATTAATGGTGAAATGATTAAACAAGATATTTTGAAAAATCATTCACTCAACTACAAAATCTACTACAAATAGAAATTTACTTCCACAATAATTTCAATTCAACTTTATATTTTCCAGCGTATGGTTTTGGGTTTGTCGGTTTCTCAGAAATCGAGAATTGATACACACCACGAGCAGGTAATTCGAAAATGGTTTCTTTGCCAAAAGGACCACCTTTTATAGAATCCACAGGTCCTTTGATGTGATTAATTCTGATATTTGCTGTAGAATCTTGCGCAGAAATTTTGATCCAAACTTTTTTAGCAGAATCTGCATTAAAGGTAAATGTATTTGTTTGTCCTGCTATTTTAGTTGGTTCTGCTTTAGCTTTTGCATAACTTACTTCCAGATTTTCGGTTGTGTTATTAGCACTTAACGGAATAATTTTATCTGTATTAGATATAACTTTTTGCTGAGGTTTTATCACAACTTTTTTCTGAGGAGAAGCTGTTTTTACCACTTCTTCTTTCATTACATCTTCTGTTGTTGGTTTATCTTTTTTTACCAAATCCTTGTACGCAGAATCAACTCCAATCTTGCTTGGATAAATGGTTGGTGTAGATTTGTCTTCACAACTATAAAGCGTAATCAATGTAATAAAAGCGATAAAAGTCCATTTCATAACAGAAAAATTCTGTTGTAAAAGTAACTATTTTAACTGCAATTTCAAGGTATATTTTCCTTCAAATGGATCGCCTTGCATCAAACTTTCGCCAATTCGAATTTGATACAAACCTTTTTCGTTTAAATCGTAATTGATTTCTTGTCCAAAAGGACCATCTTTTTCATTATTTGGAGAGATAAGTTGATTAATTCTAATGTTTCCTAGTTTATCTTGAGGAATTATTTGAATAAAAACAGATGAAGAAGAATCATTTCTAAAACTAAAAGTTTGTTGTTCTTTCGCTTCTTTTTCAATCTCAAATTCGCCTTTTCCATGAATTAATTTCAATTCAGAATTATTCATGATTTTAGGAGTAGCCAAAGCAATTTCTTGCATAGAAGAATCTTTTTTGACTACTTTTTGGGTCGTTTCTCCTATTGATATTGTTTGATTACTAGTCATACAATAAATGATAATAGCACCAATAGCTATTGAGAGGATAATAATGGGTCTATATTTTTTCATTATTGTAAATTTGTGGCTTAGTTAATTACAAATTCTGAACCAAACTATATGTTGTTTTACAAAAATACAGGAAACGGTAAACCCTTGGTGTTTTTACACGGTTTCTTAGAGAGTCATTTAATTTGGAATAATTTACGAAAAAATCTTGAGAAAGAAGCACAAATTATTACAATAGATTTGCCTGGACATGGTAATTCTGAAAATTTGCAACAGGTAAATACGATGGAAGAAATGGCGGAAAAAGTGATTGAGGTTTTGGATGAATTAAAACTTGAGAAAGCAACTTTTGTTGGGCATTCGATGGGTGGTTATGTAGCGTGTGCGTTAGCTGATCTTTTTCCAGAACGAGTAGAAAATATTGTTTTGATTAACTCCTCGACTTTACCAGATGATGAAGCGAAGAAAAATCAACGTTTGAAAGCGTGTGAAACTGCTCGTAAAAATTTCAATGCGTTGGTGAGTTTTAGTATGCCTACTTTATTTGCAGCGCATCATCGAGATCAATTCAAAGATGAGTTGAAATTTGTAAAAGAAATTGCTTTAAAAACTCCAATTGAAGGGGTTTGTGCAGCTTTGAAAGGAATGCGAGAGCGTCCAGATCGTTCGTCGATTTTGTATGATTTCAAAGGTGGAATTTATATTATTGTTGGAATGAATGATGAAACAGTTAATCCTGAATTATTTTTAACTTTAATTCCAAATTTACCTAATATTCATTTGTACAAATTTGATGGCGGACACATGGCTTTTATAGAAAATTATGATGAGGTTTTATCGATTTTGAAATCAATTTAGCGCTTACGTTGGAAAAATTCTTTCATCAATTGACCGCATTTCTCTTCCATAATTCCCGAAACAATTTCAGTTTTTGGATGTAATTCGCCAATTTTTGCTTTAAAACCGCGTTTTTCATCCGAAGCACCATAAACCACTTTCGAGATTTGGCTCCAATACAATGCTCCGCCGCACATCACACAAGGTTCTAAGGTTACATACAATGTGCAATCTTGTAAGTACTTTCCACCTAAATAATTTGCTGCAGAGGTAATGGCTTGCATTTCTGCGTGCGCTGTAACATCAGTCAATGTTTCCGTTAGATTATGTGCTTTCGCGATAATTTTGTTGTTGCAAACAATCACAGCTCCAACTGGAATTTCGTCTCGCTCGAAAGCTGTAACCGCTTCGTTAAAGGCGATTCGCATAAAATATTCGTCTGTAAAAAGATTTTCCATTTCTATAAAATTTAAGGCAAAAATAATCATTTCCAAATTGGATATTCGATACATTTGTACAAATTGATGCCTCTTTTATGAATCAATCAAAATATATCATTGCAGCCATTATAACCTACTTTATGTGGGGATTTTTTAGTTTCGGATTGGAACCGATCGCCGGTTATCCACCTTTGGATATTCTATTTTTCAGATTGTATGTTTCCGTTTTCTTTTTAGTGGTCATTATGTTGGATTTCGACGTAATAAGATGAAAGCTGATTATGATTTATTCAAATCATTTGATAAAAAGAAACAGAAAAAATTAGTAAGTTTAATTGTTGGCGGATCATTGATTTTGATGACGAATTGGTTGATGTTTATTATCGTGATGAATCATATTAGCGTACAAGCAGCATCGCTTTCGTACTTGGTTTGCCCGATTATTACTACCGTTTTGGCTTTCATTATTCTGAAAGAACATTTGACCAAAATAAAATGGATTGCAGTTGGTATTAGTCTTTTAGCATGTTTGGTTATTTCTATAGGTCATCTTATAGACTTGGTTTATAGTTTGATTGTAGCTTGTACATTTGCACTCTATATCATTATTCAGAGAAGTTTGAATGTTTTTGATAGTTTCAATTTGTTGATGACACAATTATTAATTGTAGCCATTCTGATGTTACCATTGGTTTTCATCTTTTCAGGACCAATTCCGACCGAAACAATTTTCTATCAATGTATCATGATGATTGTGATTTTGTTCACTATCATTCCAATGTTCTTAAACAATTTTGCTTTAAAAGGAATTGACTCTTCAACTGTTGGAATTTTAATTTATTTGAATCCAATTATGAATTTTGTTTTAGCAATTTTCTATTACAAAGAAGCCGTTTCTCTAATGCAAATGATCGGTTATAGTTTGATTTTACTCGCGATTGTAGGGTTTAATTCACAAACAATTTTCAAAATGAAAAACATAAAAAAATCTGAAGTTTAAACTTCAGATATTTTTATGTTGATTTTTCAGGAAATATTATTTGATGTAAACAGAATTTGGTGAAACTCCAGTTGTAATTGCTGGATTTTTAAGACCTCCTTGTGCATTCTGAATTAATAATCGTCCATTAGAATTGTAATCTTTTGCGTCTAAAACATAAAAAGTATCACCTTTTACATAGAAACCATATACACTATCAGCACCTGTTATGTAATCTGCTTTTGTAGGCAAAGCTGTTGCATTTGTAGCCATAGAATAAACAGAATTATTAACGATGTAATACAATTTACTATTCTCCGCAACTAAGAAATTAGGATGTTGTCCATCAGGAAAATTCATTTCTAATTTATCTTCTGAAGTTAAATTATAACGAACCAATTTTCCTTTTGTAGTAGTTCCCCAATTAACACCTTGAGAAAGCACAAATAAATTTCCGTTTTGAATTGTTAAATCTGTCGGAACATCACCAACATTTATACTTTTTTTATCATTTGTTTTAAGGTCAATAATTGTAACTGTTTTACCTGTTCCCCAGCCACCTTTTTGTGCAACATAAAGTTTGTTATTGTCAAGAATCATTTTTTCTGGACCTTCATCTACTTTATATTTTTCTACAAATGTTAAATCGCTGATTTTGTATTTTGCAATAAAATCGTCTGTCGTAACATTAGGATCTCCCCAGTTTGAGATATACAAAAATTGATCATCAGAAACGATATAACGAGGGTTGCTCATATTATCTGATGATGGAATTGTACTAATTTTTTTGAAAGTTGTGTTGTCAACAACTTCTACTTTATTAGAAACATTAAGAACAATATAAGCTTTGTTTCCTTTGAAATACATGCTTTGTCCTACAGAACCCAATTGCGCACCTGCGTTCGCAGTCTTGAAAATTTCTTGAATAGGATTTGTTGTACTTACATCTTTTGTTGGATCAAAATAAGTGATTTCTGCGTTAGCTGAATTGAAACCTCCTTCATTCAAAATAAAAACTCCTTTCGAATAATTTCCATTTTCTGGATCATTGTTTGGTCCATCATCGTCATTTGAACAAGATTGTAAAAAGACTCCAGCCAAAGCTATAAGTGCGATTGATTTAAATTTAGTCATAGTTTTTTAAAATTTTATTTGTATTTGTATGTTATAATTTGTGCCTGGTTGCCAACGGTTTTCTTGCGTTTGATATTCTTGGTTAAACACATTATTCACTCTCATAGAAACGCTATAAAGTGGTGAAATCGTATAATTTAAACCTAAATTCGTTAGCCAAAATCCGTCAAGTGTTCTTTCTTCTTCTGAATCAGTAAAAACTTTACTTGTATAAATATTTTGTACAAAAGCAGATAAACGTTTGTAAGTGTATTGTGCGCTCGCCGTCCATTTATGATTTGGCGAATACATCAATTCCTTATTTTTAAATTTATTTTTTGTTTTGGTATACGCATAAATTGTATTGAAACTAAACGCATTCCATTTGTAATTTCCAATCATTTCAAAACCATAGGTTTCTGCTTTGTTGATGTTCACAGGAACCCAATAAGAACTGTTTTGCGAACTCGGAATCCATTGAATCATATCACTCAACTTATTATAAAAAATATTGGTTTGAATGTTTAGATTTTTGCTGATAAAATCATTTCCTAATTCAAATTGATAAGCTGATTCTGATTTCAAATTTGGATTTCCGCCAGTTTTCCAAAATAAATCATTGTACGTTGGATTTCTGAAATTTTTCGAAACATTTCCTCTTAATTGATACGAATATATTGGACGATAATTAAAACCTAATGAATAAATAAATGGATTTTGGTATGTATCAGAAAAATCTTGGCGAATACTCGCTTCGTATTCCAAAACATCTGATAATTTATGCTTCGCGATTAAGGCAAAATTGATAGAATTTTGATCACTTTTGGTCAAATTATTTCCACTTCCTTGATTATAATTAGCTTCAGATAAAAGCGAAAGCTCGAAATTATTGGTCAATTGATGATTCAGATAATATTTTAAAATATAATTATCAACTTGTAAATCGTCCGAATAAGATTTGTGAATATTGTTGAAATAACTGCTTTCTTCTCGGATATATGCCAATTTTAACTGCGATTGCCACTTTTCATTTGGATTGAAATTCCATTCTGTCATCAAACGATAGTCCTGATTTTCGTATCTAGAAGGCGTTGAACCAATGTCAACTAAAGGAAATTCGCGCTTCCCAAAATTGATCATTGAATAAAGTTTCAATTCGTTTTCAGGATTAATTTTATAGCCAAAATTTCCATTAATTGTATTGAAATAATATTTTCCGTTCAAATTCTTCTTCATGTGATTCGGAATTTTATAATCATTATCAGATTGATTTCGTTCGTAATCGATTGAAGAACTAAATTTTTCTGTACTATATTTCAATTGATATTTTCCCGACCATGTATCGTAACTTCCGTATCCTAAATTTATTTTTTGCTGTAAACCTTTGTCATACTCAAATTTATTCAACAAATGAATTGTACCGCCGATAGAACCTGTTCCATACGCAATACTTCCGCCTCCTGGTTTCACTAAAATTCCGTCAAACGAATTACTTGCAAATAAATTAAAATCCGTTTGTCCTGTTGTTTGCGAATTGACATTTATTCCGTTCCAAATTACCGCTGTATGCGAAGCTAAAGTTCCACGAAACGAAGGCGAAGAAACCATTCCTCGTCCATTTTCTTTAAAATAAATTGGCGTTTGCGCTTGTAAAACTTGCGTCAGTTGATTAGGATTTTGCTCTAAAATACTATCATTAAGTTTGATAATACTTTGAGATTTGTAATGATTTTTAAGAAAAGCATCGTTCAAAATCAAAGGTTTCAAATTGATGGTATCCGTCTGTGCAAAAGCAATTCCAGCGATAAGATTAAAACAAAGAAAAAGTTTTTTCATATTAAAATCTGTTTTTCCTCCGAAAACATTTTCTATTAATTTGTTAGCAATGGCAGGTTTCCTGACTTATTCTTTTACAAAAAGTATGTTAGAATTTACAGTTGCGGGGACAGTTTTGGAATTGAACCAAATTCCCTTTTAACTCACTCGTTGAGCACCATTTTATGCAAATGTAAAGAAAAGCAATTGATTTTATAAAAAGTAGATTGTTAAATCGTTAACCTTAAATTAAGATCAGATTTATTTTATTTGTACAGTATTCAAAATCATTATATCTAGTGATTTTTAAGAATGATGGACAAATTAAATTTGTAACCAACAAAAACAATTATTATTTAAACTTTAAAAACGATGGAAAACAATCAGCCGTACAAATCAGAGAAAAAAATCATTGCTGGAATTTTAGGAATTTTAGTAGGATATTTAGGAATTCATAAATTCTATTTAGGATATACAAAAGAAGGAGTTATTCAAATTATTGCCACTTTTGTAACATTTGGATTTGCTGGACTTATTGGATTTATTGAAAGGATTATTTATTTGACTAAATCTGACGAAGAGTTTGATAAAACATATGTAGAAGGTCACAAAGGCTGGTTCTAAAATAGAGATTACATTCTTTTTTAAATATTTTTCGATCCCAAAATAACTTTAGATTATTTTGGGATTTTTTTATTGAATGAATTCGTTTTAAATAATTCGCAAGTTTTTTATTACATTTGCTTTAGGAAAAAATATAATAAAGAACGAAATCGCATAAAATGGCTATAAAAACATTTAGAGAAGTAATCGCAGAGGCAATGAGTGAAGAAATGCGTCGCGATGAATCTATATTTTTAATTGGAGAAGAAGTAGCAGAATACAACGGAGCGTACAAAGCTTCGAAAGGAATGTTAGACGAATTTGGAGCAGAACGTGTAATTGATGCGCCAATCGCAGAGGCTGGTTTTTCTGGAATCGCAATTGGATCTACAATGACGGGATGTCGTCCAATCGTAGAATATATGACATTCAACTTCTCATTAGTGTCTATTGACCAAATTATCAATAACGCTGCAAAAATTTATCAAATGTCAGGAGGACAATTCAACTGTCCAATTGTATTTAGAGGACCTACTGCTTCTGCAGGACAATTAGGTGCAACACACTCACAAGCTTTTGAGAATTGGTATGCAAATGTACCAGGTCTTAAAGTAATTGTTCCTTCAAACCCTTATGATGCAAAAGGTTTATTAAAATCTGCAATTCGTGATAACGATCCAGTAATTTTCATGGAATCTGAACAGATGTATGGAGATAAAATGGAAATGCCAGATGAAGAATACACAATCGAAATTGGTAAAGCAGAAATCAAACGTGAAGGTACAGATGTAACGTTAGTTTCTTTCGGGAAAATCATTAAGCAAGCTTACATTGCTGCTGATGAATTAGCTAAAGAAGGAATTTCTGTAGAAGTAATTGATTTACGTACAGTTCGTCCATTAGATTACGATACAATTTTCAAATCTGTTAAGAAAACAAATCGTTTAGTAGTTTTAGAAGAAGCTTGGCCTTTCGCTTCAGTTGCTTCAGAAATTACGTATATGGTTCAACAAAAAGCATTCGATTATTTAGATGCACCAATCAAACGTATCACAACAAAAGATACATCAGCGCCGTATGCTCCAAACTTGTATGAGACTTGGATTCCTAATGCAAAAGATGTAGTTGAAGCTGTAAAAGCTGTGATGTATAAATAATTAAGATTTATAAACTATATTTGTAAAGTCTAGCATACATTTTGCTAGACTTTATTTTTTTTTAACCAAATCTTATTGATGAAAAGTTATATAACAGTTTTTTTTATAGTTGTTTTAGCGTCTGTGCACGCGCAAGTAAAAATTCAAGGAAAGGTAATCGATTCTGAAACTCAGAAGCCTATTCCTTACGCAGATATTCGTTTACCAGAACTTAAAGTAAGTGCAACATCAAACTCTGATGGTACTTTTTATATCGAATCTAGTTCGAATACAAATAAAATTGTCGTATCAAAAAATGGATACGAAACTTCTGATTATGTAATCGAAAATAAAATCGATTATAATTTTATTGCTCAATTATTTTTAGCAGAAGACAATACTTCAGAAGAAGATGACGGAACGGTAGATTTACAAACTGCGGTTGTTTCGGCAAAGAAAAAACGTCTTAAAAAGAAAGAAAATCCAGCGTATGCTATTTTACGTGAAGTATGGAAGCATAAAAAGAAAAATGGACTAAAATTAGCGCCACATTACCAATATGATGAATACGAAAAGTTGCAATTTGATATTAGTAATATCGATTCAACTTTTATGAAACGTAAGATTTTCAAAGGGATGGAGTTTGTTTTTGAGAAAGTAGATACTTCTTCAATCAACGGGAAAACGTATTTACCCGCTTTCTTAAACGAATCGATCTATAAAATAGCAGGAATCAATAAACCTTCTACAAAAGAGCGCCGTGAATTAATTGCAAACAAAACCTCAGGTTTCGAGAAAAATGAAGTCGTTGCTGCGACAGTAAAAAACTTATTCCGGGATATTGACATTTACGATAATCGTGTTAATATTTTAGACATCAAATTTGTAAGTCCTATCGCTACCGATGGTTTTGCGGTTTATGATTACGAACTAAAAGATACGATTGATGTCGATGGAGTAGAATCTTATCGAATCAAATATTATCCTCGCCGTGAAGGTGAATTAACTTTCAAAGGAGAATTATTTATTTCGAAAGATGCTTATGCTGTGAAAGAAGTTGTAATGGAGACAACGAAAGAAATGAATGTGAATTTTGTGCGTAATATTTTCATGAATTTAGAATATGATATTCCAAATGATTCTATTTTCTATCCGAAAAAAGAATACGCGATGTTGGATATGTCGTTGTTGAGTAAAAAGGAAAGTGCGAAAGGTATTTTTGCGCATAAAACGGTGAATTATTACAATTACGATTTCGATACAACACATCCCGAAGCTTTTTATTACGAGAAATTAGATCCAGCAAAAGCTGCGCTTAACGAAAAAGATAATCAGTTTTGGGCAGAAAATCGTCCTGAAGCTTTAACGAAAGATCAAGAAGGTATTTACGAAACATTAGAGCAATTAAATAAAGTACCAAAATTCAATAATATTGTGAAAGCAATCGAGATTTTTGGTTCTGGATATTACAATGTTGGAAATGCAATTGATATCGGGAATTTATATTCATCTTTTGGATACAACCAAATCGAAGGTTTCCGTTTGAGAGCTGGAGCTCGTACATATTTTTCGCAAAATGATATGTGGCGTGCTCAAGGTTTCTTGGCATATGGTTTTCGAGATGAAAAATTCAAATATGGAGCAGATTTTCGTTATATGTTCAATAAATATAATCGTTTTCAAGTCGGTATCGGAACAAAACGTGATGTAGAACAATTGGCTGCAACGTTAACGGCTTCTGACGGAATTATGACGCGTAGTTTTGCTTCGTCGTCAATCATCAATCAAGGAGATAATACATTTTTGAGTAATAATAATTTGACAAATGTGTATGCATCGATTGAACCTTGGAAAAATGTAACATTTCGTGTTGATGGAAATTATCAATTAATCAAACCAGCAGATACAGAACATTTCTCGATTGGTTATGAAAAAAATGGTCAGATAAAAGAAACTTTAACAAACTCAAGTGTAAGTGTTTCGGTAATTGCTCGTCCAGGTGCAAAATATTCTCAATATGGAATTGATCGTTACGAAATGACAACACTTGCTCCAACGTTGATGTTGCGTTATACAAAAGGATTGAAAGGTGTAATTAATTCAGATTTTGAATATGATAAATTACAATTTTTATATACACAACCAATTTTGATTGGATCTTTTGGTAAATCATTGGTAACTGCAGAAGCTGGAAAAACATTTCAAGGTGTTCCTTTATCATTAATGAGTGCATTACCTGGTAATGAGAGTTACGGACAAGTTTATGGTACATTTTCGCAATTAGATTATTATGAATTTGTAACAGACGAATATGTAACGATGAATTGGGAACATCATTTTAACGGTTGGATTTTGAACAAAGTTCCGTTAATTAAGAAATTAAAATTAAGAGAGGTTGGTTTCTTGAGAGCGGCTTACGGGGATATTTCGGAGAAAAGTAAAGCTATTAATCGTTCCACGATACAATATTTTGCACCAAATCAACAAATCTACTACGAATACGGGTTTGGGATAGAAAACATTGGTTTTGGAAACATTAGACCAATACGTGTTGATTTTAATTGGCGCGGAAATTATAATAATTTGCCAGATGTTCGTAAATTTGGCATCACAATCGGTTTAGATTGGAATTTTTAGAAAATACATAATAAAAAAAAGAATATTACAATGACTTTTGATGCAATCATTGAAATCCCAAGAGGATCTCGCAATAAATATGAAATGGATCACGAAACAGGAAGAATCCGTTTTGATCGTGTTTTATACTCTCCAATGTTCTACCCAGCTGATTACGGTTTCGTAGAAAATACATTAGGATTAGACGGAGATCCAATTGACGTATTAGTTTTCTTAACAGAACCTACTGTTCCTGGATGTGTAATAGAAGTAAAAACAATCGGTGTTCTTAAAATGTCTGATGACAAAGGACAAGATGAAAAATTAATTTGTGTACCAGTTGCTGATCCAACATGGAACCAATTAGAAAACATCACTGATATGAATCCTCATACATTGAAAGAAGTTGAGCACTTTTTCAGAGTTTATAAAGACTTAGAAAATAAGACAACAACAATTGAAGGGTACGGTGATAAAGCAGAAGCAGAACAATTATTGCAAGATGCAAGAGAGCGTTTCGTACCAGCTCATTAAGAAATAATTTATAATTTCATATAAATAGTCCTCATTTTTTGAGGACTATTTTTTTTGATTAAATTTTACTCCCATTCTATCAACTATTTCCAAAAACATTTTTAAGTTTATAGAAATACTCACACATGAAATCGAAATTTTTATTAACACTAGGTTTAACCTCTACAACCATGTGTTTATCTGCTCAAACTAATCAACAAGTTTTAGACTTGATTAACAAAGAAGTACAACAAAATTCTGAAGCTTATCAACAATTAAAAAAAGCAACCGAAACAATTGGACATCGCGCTACAGGAACAGAAAATGGACGAATAGCAGAAGAATATGCAGCCAATTTGTTGCGTTCGTATGGTTATGATGTTTCTTTTCAAGAATTTACATTTAGCGGATGGAATCGTAAAAGTTTAGATTTAAAAATCAATAATCAACCTATAAAAGCCGTTGCTTTGGCGCATTCGCCAGCAAATGTTAGTCTTTCGGGAGAATTGATTGATTTGGCAAATGGACTTGAAGATGATTACAAAAAAATTGGTGATAAAGTAAAAGGAAAGATTGTTTTTGCTGCGCTTGGTTTGTTGGATGGTACGCCAAAAGAAATCGAAAATCTACATCGTTCAGAAAAAACAGCTTTAGCAGAAAAGTACGGAGCGAAAGGAATTATTTTGTTTAATCGTCCTGCTGGAGGAATTCTATTAACAGGAACGGCCTCTGTAACGGGAGAAATTATTAAAATTCCTGCGATTAATATCAGTTTAGAAGATGGATTGAAAATCAAAGAAAATCTATCAAAAGGAAAAGAAATTGCTAAAATCGAAATGAAAAATGATGTTGGACAAATGAAAGGTCGCAACATTATTGCAAAGAAAATCGGTTCTAAATTTCCAAATGAAAAAATAGTTCTTGGAGGACATTTAGATAGTTGGGATTTGGCTACAGGAGCAATTGATAACGGCGTTGGAAGTTTTTCTGTAATGGATATTGCGAGAACGTATAAAAAGTTAAATCTTCAAAATGATCGAACAATAGAATTTGTTTTATTTATGGGCGAAGAAGTAGGTTTGATAGGTTCTAAATATTATGTCAATCAAGCGTTGAAAGATGGGTCTATCAATCAAATTAAAGTAATGTCGAACATGGATATGACGACAAATCCAAAGTCTTATTATTCGACAATGGAAAGTAATTTGCCTATTTTAACTGATTATGCGAATGATGTACAAAAAGTGATTCCAGATTTTAAATTGAAAACATTTGCGAGTGTAGATTTACATTCAGATCATCAACCTTTTATGTTGCAAGGCGTGCCTATTATTGGGCTTTCGGATAGTCAATTTACAAAAGGAGCGCTAAATTGTTATCATGCAAATTGTGATACATTTGATTATGTAGAAGAAATTGGTTTGAAAAATAACGTGATTTTGGAAACCTATTTGTTGTATCGTTTGAGTAATTTGAAAGAAATTCCTTCAAAACGTTGGAACGAGCAAGAAATAAAAGAAGCCTTAATCAAAGGAAATTTAGAAACTCCACTTCGTATTTCGGGCGATTGGAGATGGTAATATCAAAAAAATCCTTCAGAAATTCTGAAGGATTTTTTATTTATTTCTTTTTCAATTTTACAGTGAAATGTCTTAAAATTTCTGATTCCCACGAAATTTCATAACCTGAATTAATTTCGTTTCGCCTATCAAAAATATTTTTCAAAGCTACTGCAATATAATCCATATGACTTTGGAAATAAGTTCTTCTCGGAATTGCCAAACGCAATAATTCTAATTTTGGATAACGGTTTTCTCGTGTTTCAGGATCACGATCTGCCAAAATAGTTCCGATTTCTACACCTCGAATTCCAGCTTCTTTGTACAATTCAATTCCCAAAGTTTGTGCAGGAAACTCTTCGCGTGTTACATTTGGTAAAAATTTTACTGCATCAACAAAAATGGCATGTCCACCGATTGGCTGCTGAATTGGAATCCCAAATTCAATTAATTTATTCCCTAAATATTCAATTTGTTTGATGCGCGATTGTAAATAAGAATATTCTGTCGATTCTTGTAAACCTTGTGCTAAAGCTGCTAAATCACGTCCAGCTAAACCGCCATAGCTTAAATATCCTTCGTAAATAATTCCGAAATTTCCACAAATTTTATATAGCTCTTCGTTATTCAGTGCAATAAATCCACCAATATTTACCAAACCATCTTTTTTTGCAGACATCGTCATTCCATCTCCATAAGAAAACATTTCTAAAACAATTTCTTTAATCGTTTTTGTCTTGAATTCTTCTTCTCTTTCTTTGATGAAATAAGCATTTTCTGCAAAACGAGCGCCATCAAAAAAGACTGGAATTCCATATTGATTAGACAATTCACGAACTTGACGAATATTTTCGATTGACACAGGTTGACCACCAGAAGAATTGCATGTAACAGTGATTAATGTGAACGGAATTTGTTCTTTTCCATATTCTTTGTAGACATTTTCTAACTTTTGTAAATCGATATTTCCTTTGAAAGGATGAATCAATTCGCTGTCAAAAGCCTCATCAATAGTACAATCAATTGCGTGTGCTTTTCTAAATTCGATGTGACCTTTTGTTGTATCAAAATGTGAATTTCCAGGAACAACATGACCTTCTTTTACAAGAGCTGAAAACAATACATTTTCCGCTGCACGACCTTGATGCGTAGGTAAAAGAAACTCAAATCCTGTAATGGCATTAATGGTTTCTTTCAGTTTTAAGAAAGATTGAGAACCTGCATAACTTTCGTCTCCAGTCATCATCTCAGACCACTGTTTATCAGACATTGCTCCAGTTCCCGAATCAGTTAATAAATCAATAAATACTTTGTGGCTTTCTAGGTTAAATAGGTTGTAATCTTTTTCTTCGATCCACTTTTCACGTTCTTCTCGAGTAGATTGATAAATTTCTTCGACCATTTTTATGCGAAATGGTTCGGCAAAAGGTAATTCCATTTTTTGTGTTTAATGTAAAACTAAGAAACCTTTAGAATATTATCAATTATTAATTGGAATTCATAAAAAAATCCTCTATCAAAAAGATAAAGGATTAAAAATTTTCTATAGCTCGTGTTAGTCAATAACAGGAACAGGTCTTTTATTTTCGTTGATTGCAACTAACGTAAAAGTTCCAGAGATTGCTTTATCGCGACCATCACGGTACATACTTTCGATATAAACATCAATTTGTACATCCAAACTTGTGCGTCCTACACGAACAACTCTTCCCACAAATTCAACAATTGTTCCTGCGGGAATAGAATGCTTAAAATCAATTTTGTCACTACTTACTGTAACAATAGGTTTACGACAAAAACGAGTTGCTGTCATAAAAGCAATTTCGTCCATCAAATACATTACTGATCCTCCAAACATTGTGTTGTGGTGGTTTGTATCTCCAGGAAAAACAGCTTTAAAAATGCGAGTTTCAGAATTGATGATACGTTGTTCGATCAACTCTTCTCTTGGTGTTTTTTCCACTTCCATTATCATATATTTACACGTTACTTTTCTTCATTAATTTTTGAGTTGATAATGTTTTTTTGTGGTGGTTTGATGATTTCATAGAACATAATTTTTACTTTTTTCGCGAAAGTTTTTGATTAATTATTAACTCAATTTAGTGGCATTCTGACTTGTCAAAAACATTGATTTACAGTTGCGCGACAGTTCGTGAATTGCACACGATTCCCCAATAAGTTGAGCACGAATTTGATGCAAATATAAATTAGAAAAATGAAAATTTACAGATTTATTGCGCCGAATTCGTTGGTTTGGAATAATTCGTGTAAATTCATTTTACGAATTTTTAATGAAGTAAGAAAAAAGAATGAAAATAAAACCAATCAAAGATTTAGTTCATAATCTATCAGAATGGAATGAATTAGTTTCTCAAACCAAAGATTTAACCGATAAAGTAGTTCAAGATGTTAATTTTTTGCGTCAAGAAATCAATTGGGAAGAGTATAATTTATGTAATACATCGTTTTTGGGTTGTAAGTTTAAACAATATGAAGCAATCTATTTAATCGAAAAAGGAGCATTCGTTTATCCAAAATTTGCATCAATTCCCTATAATCCATATCGTGGAAAATTGTATACTTGGCAAGAGTTGATGGAAGGTTATAATCAGGACAATGATGAAAGTATAGATCTTAAAATCTACAAACATTTCAAAAAACATAAATATAATCCATCTGTTTCAGAAGCTTTGGCGCAACGTTTACACGATTTGTCTATTGATGATTGTTTGCGTCGAATTTTAGAATATGATGAAAACGGAATGACGAAGAAAAAAGTGATTGGTTTTATGGGTGGACATTCTACTGCGCGCAATTCTGAGTTTTATAATGAAACGGCGAAAGCAGCGAAATTGGCAACTGAAAAAGGTTATTTTGTTGTTTCTGGTGGAGGACCTGGAATTATGGAAGCAGCAAACTTAGGTGCTTATATGGCAAACTATGCAGATGAAGATTTGATGAATGCGATTAATATTTTAGCAGATTTAGATTTTATTGATGATCAAAGAACCGAATACTTGGCAAAAAATTATATGACTAATGCACAGAAGGTTTTAGAGATTTACCCAAATGGTGCAGAAAGTTTGGCTATTCCTACTTGGTTTTATGGTCACGAGCCAAGTAATTTATTTGCCACGAATATTGCGAAATATTTTTCTAATAGTATTCGTGAAGATATGTTGTTAACAATTAGCTTATTTGGTTTAGTTTATGCGCCTGGAAGTGCAGGAACGACACAAGAAATTTTTCAGGAAGCAGCTCAAAATCATTATGGAACTTCCGGATATTACAGTCCAATGATTTTTTTGAGTAAGAAAAGATATGTAGAAGATACAGCGATTTATTCGGTTTTGCATCAATTAGCAACAGGAAGACCATATAAAGAGTTATTATTTTTAACAGATAGTGCTGATTTAGCAATTGATTTTATCGAAAATCATCCACCAATCAAAGCGATTTAAAATTATTTTAGAAGATTATTAAAAATAAATTTAATTATTTAAAACTACATAAACCTCTTTAATAAAATGGTTTATGTGGTTTTTATTTGTTTTATGTCCGAATAAAATAAAATAATTTCGAAAAATGTTTGGTATTTTAAATAATGAACGTATATTTGCAGTCCAATAACGCGAGATGGAGCAGTAGGTAGCTCGTCGGGCTCATAACCCGAAGGTCACAGGTTCGAGTCCTGTTCTCGCTACTAAATCGCGAGGTGGAGCAGTAGGTAGCTCGTCGGGCTCATAACCCGAAGGTCATCGGTTCGAGTCCGGTCCTCGCTACTACAAAGAGAGTTTCTAACAAGAAGCTCTCTTTTTTTATGTCTTTAACTGAGAATTGATTTAAAAAAGACTTTAAGTTTTTAGATAAAGAATTTAATTGTATTTGATTTCTTATAGTTGTATATTTAAAGAAAAGATTAATTAATGCTTGTAAAATATAAAGGAATTGATCTCAATTTACAGAATGAAGAACTACAACCGATTAATAATGTAACAAATTATTATTGGGAGATAATTAATGATAATTTATTTTTTAAGTATGATAATGAAATTATTTATGCTGACTGGGTTGATGCTATTCTAATTTTTAAAATCAGTGATAGCCAATATTTTTCAGATTATATTGATAGATATTCTAAATTCAATATAAAAATTGAGAATGGGATTATAAAAAATAAATTTATTTCAATTTATGTAGATGAAAGTTCTACTTTTTTTGTTAAAAAGAATGAAATTGTACCAAGTTACTCCATTCCAAAATTAGAAGAAATAGTTTCGTTTTTACAAAATCCTAATTTAAATACTGAGGATAAGTGGTTAAAAAAAATAATTAAAGAATTAAAAGAGGTAATATCATCATATAGTTCTAAGAATGGATTACCATCCTTTGATTTTTTTCAAAATGGAGGGTCTATTCATGAAATAATAACAAATGATATTAATTTTATTAATGGATCAGGTTATATATATTTTAACTTTGGAGATGATTTATATAATATAATTTCAGCAAGAGTTTTTGAATATTATGTAAATTATATAAATGAGTCTGTGGATAGATCAACAAATTTTATTTTTGGTTCAAACAAGAT
>NZ_JAOCHX010000026.1:0-49802 GCF_029843245.1 Empedobacter sp. GD03739
TAAAGTATTAATAATTCGTGCAATTTTCAACACTTTTGAGGGGAAAAATTAACATTTTTAAAACTTTCAAAACAAAATTCTTTATCATTTAAGATATTTTATATTGTAAAAAGCTTATTAAACAGAAAAATTTTCTATATATATCATTCCATATTTATATATTTAACAAAAAACAATCGATTTCTTTATTAATATCTAAATATTATTTTGTTATATCCATATTCAATAGAAAATCTTTAAATTTGGAGTCAAACAAAAGTAACTTTTTAAAATGGAAACTGATACGATTTTGATCACCGGTGCATTGGGACAAATTGGTTCTGAATTGGCCGAGAAATTAAAAACCATTCATGGAAAAAATAATGTAATTATTTCTGATATACGTGATCCTAAAGATGTTGATTACGATGGTATTTACGAAGTAATTGACGTAATGGATGTTGATCGAATAAAAGAAGTCATTGCAAAACACAATATTAAAACTGTTTATCATTTAGCTGCTCTACTTTCTGGTACAGCTGAAAAAAATCCAATGTTTGGTTGGAAATTAAACATGGACACTTTGCTTACTTTCCTAGAATTAGCGAAAGATAAAGTAATCGATAAAATCTTTTGGCCTTCTTCTATTGGCGTTTTTGGACCAGATACACCAAAAGACAATACACCTCAAAATACAATTCAAACTCCTTCTACGGTTTATGGTATTTCTAAATTATCGGGAGAATATTGGTGCAAATGGTACCAACAAAATCATAATGTAGACGTTCGTTCTGTTCGTTTTCCTGGTCTTATTTCTTGGAAAACTCCTGCTGGAGGTGGAACTACAGATTATGCTGTTGATATTTATTACAAAGCAATCGAGGATGGAAAATATACTTCTTTCTTGAAAGAGGGAACTTATTTGCCTATGTTGTATATGGATGATGCGATTAATGCAATTGTTGAATTAATGTCTGCTGATCCAAAACAATTAGGTGAATTCAAATCTTATAATTTAGGAGGTTTAAGTTTTGCTCCAGAAGATTTAGCAGCAGAAATCAAAAAACATATTCCAAATTTCACAATCGATTATGCGCCAGATTTCCGTCAAGCTATTGCAGATTCTTGGCCGTCTTCTATCGATGATTCTGTTGCAAAAGCAGATTGGGGATTTGAACCAAAATTTGATATCGATAAAATGACAACTACAATGTTAGACAATTTGAAAATAAAATTAGGTAAAGCTTAATTTTTTCTTACAATACAATATTTTAGGAATGCTCTTTGATAATTTTTGGTTAAAAAACCACAAAATATGTCAGGAGCATTTTCTAATTTAAAAAATATCGTCCATCTACTAAAATCTGTTAATTTAGAGCAATTAAATAAAATTTCTCAAAAAGTAGATTTACCTCTTTTAATGGAAAACTTTTCTAAACTTGATGATAAACAACTTCAAGGAATGATGAAAATGTTAAATCCAAATAAAAAACACAAAGAACTTCCTCCAATTGATGGTGATTTCTACGATGTTTTTCACACTTTAACTCCAGAACAGCGTGAATTACAATTAAAAGTAAGAGCTTTTATGGAAAAAGAAGTTAAACCAATTGTTAATGATTATTGGCTTCGCGATCAATTTCCTTTTGAATTAATTCCAAAATTTAAAGAACTCAACATTTGTGGCGTCACTTATGATGGTTATGGTTGTCCAAATTTACCTTTTATTATGGAAGGCGTTTTGGCTATGGAAATGGCTCGTGTAGATGCTTCGATTGCAACTTTTTTTGGCGTACAATCTGGTTTGTCTATGGGATCAATTTATATGTGTGGATCGGAAGAACAAAAAGCAAAATGGTTACCACAAATGCAAAAATTTGATAAAGTTGGAGCTTTTGGATTAACTGAACCCGAAGTTGGTTCTGGTGCGGCAGGAGGTTTAACAACAACGTGTAAAAAAACAGAAGAAGGTTGGATTTTAAACGGTCAAAAGAAATGGATTGGAAATGCGACTTTTGCAGATTTAGTGATTATTTGGGCAAGGGATTTAGATGATGGTGAAGTAAAAGGTTTTATTGTCGAGAATAATAATCCTGGCTTTTCTGTAGAAAAAATTAAAGGAAAAATGGCTTTACGAATTGTTCAGAATGGCTTGATTACTCTGAAAGATTGTTTAATTACAGAAGAAAATCGTTTGCAAAATGCTAATTCATTTAAAGACACGGCAAAAGTATTGCGAATGACGAGAGCTGGAGTTGCTTGGATGGCAACTGGATGCGCTCGTGGAGCATATGAAAGCGCTTTGGATTACACTCGAAATCGAAAACAATTTGGGAAACCAATTGCTTCTTTTCAAATGATACAAGGACATTTAGTAGAAATGTTATCTAATTTAACAGCAATGCAAACTTTAGTTTTTCGCTTATCTGAAATGCAAGACGAGGGAATTTTACTAGACGAACACGCATCTTTAGCTAAAGTTTTTTGTACAATGAGAACACGCGATGTCGTTTCACGAGCACGAGAAGTAATGGGCGGAAATGGAATATTATTAGAGCATGACGTCGCTCGCTTTGTTGCTGACTCTGAAGCAATTTATAGCTACGAAGGCACAAAAGAAATCAATTCACTTATTGTAGGTCGTTCTATCACAGGATTTAGTGCATTTGTATAAATAAAATTTAAAAATCCCAATAAATTAATTTATTGGGATTTTTTATCTACTTTTTGTTCTCCAAAAAAGTTTCAAAAGCTTTTTCGAATTCTTCTAATGTGATTAAATGTGTCATTTCAGCATCAAAAATCTGTTCGATATTTCCGTTTTGTTTTTGAAGATTTTCTACAAATTCAATCTGAAATTTTGGTTCGATCACATCATCTTTTAATCCTGTAAAAATTAAATTTGATTTTGTTGGAACTCCTTTTAATAATTGTTCTGGCAAAAAAGGTTTTAAACGTTCTACCGCTATTACAGCAGGATTAAACATCAAAACTGGAACATTTAACAATAATCCCAAATAATAACTTATCATTCCGCCTAAACTTGTCCCTGCAATAAATTCGATTGGTTCCTTTGTAAAATGTTCAATCAAATCTTGAATCAAAGTTGGAGCATTATCGTAATCAATTGATGGTGCATAACATTCTCCCAAAGAATCTAAATATTCTCTCTTTTCATCTGTTACAAAACCTTGGTAGCCGTGTAAGTATGCAAATTTCATTTGTTTAAAATTTTAATAATTTGATACTGAAAACTTTCAGTAGTTAATGTAAAAATACTAAAAAACCCTTTCCGAAAATTTCAGAAAGGGTTAAAAGTTATATAAAAAATCTTTTTAGTTTACTGATTCAGTTTCCTCTACAGATTCTTCTTTTTGAGTATTTGGTAATTCTCCTTTGAACAAGAACGAAATAATTTCTTTATTCACTGTATCCAACATTCTTTGGAAGATATGGAAAGATTCTTGTTTGTAAACAACCAACGGATCTTTTTGCTCGTAAACCGCATTTTGAGACGTTTTACGTAAGTCATCAACATCACGTAAGTGCTCTTTCCAGTTATCATCAATCAAACTTAAAACAACAGATTTTTCGAAATCTTTGATTAAAGTTTTACCTTGAGATTCGTATGCTTCTTTCAAATCACAAACAACTGTCATTTGACGAATTCCGTCTGTAAATGGCACTTGAATACGAGAGAACATATGTCCTTGATTTTCGAAAACATTAGAAATTACAGGGAAAGCTGTTTCTGCAACATATTTCATACGTGCTTTGTAATCTTCAATTGCTGCGTCGTATGTAATATTTGTTAAATCTTTGATTGATTTAGATCTAAATTCATCTTCTGTAACAGGAGTTCCCATTGTAAAGAATTTAATTAAATCTAATTCATATTGACCAAAATCTTCGAAATCTTTGTTAGATTTTACAACAGAAGCTGCAACATCATAAATCATGTTTGCAATATCAACTTCCAAGCGATCTCCGAATAATGCATTGTGACGACGTTTGTAAATTACTTCACGTTGTTTGTTCATTACATCATCATACTCTAACAAACGTTTACGAATACCGAAGTTGTTTTCCTCCACTTTTTTCTGCGCACGCTCGATAGATTTTGTAATCATAGAATGTTCAATCACATCTCCATCTTTATGTCCCATACGGTCCATTAATTTTGCAATTCTTTCTGAACCGAATAAACGCATTAATGAATCTTCTAATGAAACGAAAAATTGAGATGATCCTGGATCTCCTTGACGACCAGCACGACCACGTAACTGACGGTCTACACGACGAGAATCGTGACGCTCTGTACCAATAATTGCTAAACCTCCAGATTCTTTTACCTCTTGGATTAATTTAATATCGGTACCACGACCAGCCATATTCGTTGCAATAGTTACAGCTCCTGGTTTACCAGCTTCTGTTACAATATCGGCCTCGCTTTTGTGTAATTTCGCATTTAAAACATTGTGATTAATTCCACGTAATTTTAATGCTTTTGATAATAACTCAGAAATCTCAACATTAGTTGTTCCAACTAAAACTGGACGTTTGTCATCTTGAGATAAACGAACAATTTCCTCGATTACTGCTTTATATTTTTCACGATTTGTTTTGAAAACAATATCGTTTTTATCGTTACGTAAAATTGGGCGGTTTGTTGGAATAGAAACAACATCTAATTTGTAAATTTCCCAGAACTCACCTGCCTCAGTTTCCGCTGTACCAGTCATACCTCCTAACTTATTGTACATACGGAAATAGTTTTGTAATGTAATTGTCGCAAACGTTTGTGTAGCTGCTTCAATTTTTACATTCTCTTTCGCTTCAATTGCTTGGTGCAATCCATCAGAATAACGACGACCATCCATAATACGACCTGTCGATTCGTCAACGATTTTAACTTCACCTTCCACCACTACATACTCGATATCTTTTTCGAATAATGTATATGCTTTTAACAATTGGCTTAATGTATGAATACGTTCAGATTTGATTGAGAAGTCACGGAAAAACTCTTCTTTCATTTGAAGAATTTCTTCTTTAGTTTTCCCTGAATTTTCAATCGCTCCAATATTTGTCGAAACATCTGGTAAAATGAAGAAATTTTCATCTTCCATTCCTTTAGACAAATACTCGATTCCTTTATCTGTTAAATCTGATTGATTTTGTTTTTCATCAATAACAAAGTATAAATGCTCGTCAACTTTTGGCATTTCACGGTTATTATCCTGAATAAAATGCGCTTCTGTTTTTTGTAATTGAGCACGAATACCATCTTGAGATAAGAATTTGATTAATGGTTTGTATTTTGGTAAACCACGGTAAACTTGGTATAATTTAAAACCACCTTCTTTTAAATCTCCTTGTTTGAATAATGTTTTTGCTTCGTTCAATGTTTTTCCTAACATCTCACGTTGCATTTGATATAAACGATCAATTTTTGGTCTTAATACATCAAATTCGTGACGATCTCCTTGTGGAACTGGACCAGAAATAATCAATGGTGTACGAGCATCATCAATTAAAACTGAATCGACCTCATCGACAATCGCAAAATTTAATTCACGTTGTACCAAAGCATCTGGAGTGTTTGCCATATTGTCACGTAAATAATCGAAACCAAATTCGTTATTTGTTCCATAAACAATATCAGATGCATACGCATCACGACGTCCTGGAGAGTTTGGTTGGTGATTATCGATACAATCTACTGATAAACCATGGAAAGAGAAAATAGGACGCATCCACGCCATATCTCGTTTTGCCAAGTAATCATTCACCGTTACTAAGTGAACTCCACGACCTGTTAATGCATTTAAGTAAATTGGTAAAGTTGCAACCAACGTTTTACCTTCCCCTGTTTGCATCTCCGCAATACGACCTAAGTGTAAAGCCGTACCACCAATAAACTGAACATCGTAATGAGACATATCCCATGTTACTTGACGACCAGCTGCATCCCAAGAGTTTTTCCAGATTGCAGTGTTATCATCTTTAAGAGAAACGAAATCGTGTCCACGATTTACCAAAACTTTATCAAACTCAGAAGCTGTAACTTCTAACGTTTCGTTTTCAGTAAAACGTTTCCCTGTTTCGCGCATTACAGCAAAAGCTTCTGGTAAGATTTCTAATAAAATCTTCTCTTCTACTTCGTATGCTTCTTTATTGATTTTATCAATTTTAGCGTATAAATCTTCTTTTACACCAAAATCTTCTGTTTCCTCAACTTGTTTTTTTAACTCTTCAATTTGAGTTTTGAAATCTTTAGTCGCATCAGCTAATTTAGCTTTAAACTCTAAAGTTTGCCCTCTTAATTCATCAATTGATAATGAACTAAGCTTTTGACCAGCTTCATTCGCTAAGTCAACATATTTTCGTAATTCTTTTACATCTTTGGCATTCTTATCACCTAAGAAACCTTGTAAAATTTTGTTTAAAATATTCATATTTTTCTGCGTTCTTCGTCAAAATTAGCCACAATATATTTGAGACTAATTAAGATGCAAATATACGTTAACTATGTTAGTTATAGATTATAGAATCGAAAAAAGCCCCAATTTGGGCTTTTTTATTTTTAATATTCGTCCTCGTTCCAAAGGAAATCGTCGTCCGTTGGATAGTCAGCCCAAATTTCTTCAATGCTTTCGTAAGAATCTCCTTCATCCTCAATAGATTGTAAGTTTTCTACAACTTCCAAAGGTGCACCAGTACGAATTGCGTAATCAATTAATTCATCTTTTGTTGCTGGCCAAGGTGCATCACTTAAATAAGATGCTAATTCTAAAGTCCAATACATAGCTTATATTTTTTATTATTAGTAGAGACAATTAAACTCTAATTTATTTTCTAAAATTTGATTTTTTGCAAATCAAATAATCTGCCAAAGTCAAACTGTCAGTATTTATGTTAAAATTAAATTTTTTCGTTCTCTATATTTATTTAATTTTATGCCTAAATATAACGAAAATGGACACGAATATAACAAAATTATTTGCAATAAAATATCCAATTATTCAAGGTGGTATGATTTGGAATAGTGGTTGGCGATTAGCGTCAGCTGTAAGTAATGCTGGAGGACTAGGTTTAATAGGTGCTGGAAGCATGTATCCTGATGTTTTACGCGAGCATATAAAGAAGTGTAAAGCTGCTACAAATCATTCTTTTGGCGTTAATGTTCCAATGCTTTATCCGAATATTGAAGAAATTATGCAAATTATTGTGGAGGAAGGTGTAAAAGTTGTTTTTACTTCTGCCGGAAATCCAAAAACGTGGACAGAAACTTTAAAAAAAGAAGGAATAACTGTTGCACATGTTGTCAGTAGTGCCAAATTTGCATTAAAATCTCAAGATGCAGGAGTGGATGCTGTCGTGGCAGAAGGTTTTGAAGCTGGCGGACATAATGGCAGAGAAGAAACCACTACACTTTGTCTTATTCCGAATGTGAAACGTCAAATCGATATTCCATTAATTGCTGCTGGAGGAATTGGAACAGGTTCTCAAATTTTAGCAGCATTTGCATTAGGTGCAGATGGAGTACAAATTGGTTCTCGTTTTGCTGCAACTCAGGAATCTTCTGCTAATCAAGCTTTCAAAGATGTGATTGTAAATGCGCAAGAAGGTGACACGCAACTTACATTGAAAGAATTGGCTCCTGTTCGATTGATTAAAAATGAGTTTTATAATCAAGTTCAAGAAAAATATCAACAAGGCACAACCGCAGAAGATTTGAAAGAACTTTTGGGTAGAGGACGTTCTAAGAAAGGAATGTTTGAAGGCGATTTGGTAAATGGAGAATTAGAAATTGGTCAAGTTTCGTCATTAATCGATTCTATTCCGACAGTTGCAGAAGTTTTCGACGATTTATTAGTAGATTATCAAGTTGCAAAAGATAAATTAATTCGATTATAATCATCGTTCAGTTTTAAACACTATAAAAAAGCTGTCAAAAATTTTTGACAGCTTTTCGTTTTATAATCTTCCTTGTTCTTTTAATTTCCAATAACGCATTAGTCCATTAACAGACATCCAGCATGGATTGGCATATTCATACACCTGAATTTGATCTTCTGTTAAACCTAAGTCTTTATAGTTTTTTGTGACATAATCGACAAAAACAGGGACAATTTCTTCGGTCGGAATTTTATCATCATACATCGGTTTGATATAATTTGACCAATCATCTAAAGCTTTTTCTAATTGATCAAAATGATTTTCTAAATCTTCGTGATAACCATAATGCGTCGGATAAATTCCTTTTGCATTAATTTTTCTCAATTTAGCAATCGATTCTTTCCACAATTCAATATTAATATCTGGCGGCGGACAAGGAGGCGAAACAGGTCCATTTTCTATCTTCACCCCCGCTACATCACCTGTAAAAATAACATCGTCTAACACATAAGCATTGTGATGAACAGCATGTCCAGGCGTATAAACAGTCTGAAAAACAGCATCACCAAACTCCACACTTTGTCCATCTGCCAAACCAACCAAATATTCTTCGTCAATTGGTTTCATTTCTCCCCACAAACGATCCATATCGTCACCATAAATCATTTTTGCAGATTCCCACAATTTCTCAGGATTTTTCAGATGCGGTAAACCAATCGGATTTAAAAAAATTGTTGCGCCATGTTCTGTAAATTTCCATGCAGCACCAGCGTGATCAAAATGAATATGTGTAATTAATATGTTTTCAATATCGATTACCCGCCAACCTAAAGCTTCTATTCCTGTTTTCAGATTTTCGAAAGTGGAGTATGGGCCCGGATCGACTAAAACCGGTCCCTGTTCTGTTTCGATTAAATAAGTTGCGATAGCTTCCTTTTCATTTTGAAAATTCAGGTCTATTGTATGTATTTTTGGCATGCTATAATATTTCTTCTATGGTATATTTTATTCCATTAAATTCTATTTTATCGCCGGCTCGTTTTCCAACCAACGCTTCAAAAATAGGTGCTTGTGTACTAATTCCTACAAACTTTTTATTTTCCCATTCGAAATCTTTGAAAGATAAACCAATGACAAAATTAACTTTGTCAGTCAAAACAACATTTCCTTCCGTTATTTCATCAATCAACTCAGGGCGAAGTACTCTGAAGTTATTTAAATCTTCTGTTGCTTGATTAATTCTTATTTGTAAATTTCTGGCGGAATCTGTCGACTGACTTTGTTGTGCAAAATCATCAAGCTCTAAACTCGATTCTTCATCTAAATCAGCACTTTCAGTATAAATTCGCTCCGATTCTTTTAAGGCGTTTATTTCATCTTGTTTAAGTTGAATAAGATGCTGAATGACATCTTTTCTGATATGTTTTTTATTCATTTTTGTAGTTTTAAGTTTAGATAAACTTACAAAAAATAAAAAACTCCTGAACTATTCATTCAAGAGTTTTTTACTACTATATTTAATTATCCTGATGTTATTGAGCGAAGCTATAGCGTGCACCTCCCGGACTGAAAATAGATAACATTCTACTTTTTTGTCCTTCAGAGAACATATATAATCCTCTATCGTCACTATAATCCATATAATTCATGGTCATTTCGACAGGAGATCCTGAACATGTACTATAATGAGGGTATGCAGGGACACCATAGTTTGGTGCATTATGATAAGGCGTATCGTTCACATAATCTGTTAGACATCCACCACCATCTCCCCAAATGTGACGTAAATTCATCCAGTGCCCAACTTCATGAGTAGCTGTTCTCCCTAAATTGAACGGGTAAGTTGCTGTTCCTGTATTTCCAAAATATCTTGAATCAATTACCACTCCGTCTGTTGCAGAACTACCCCCGGGAAATTGTGCATAACCCAGAATACCACTTCCGATTGTACAAACCCATAAATTAAGTTTTGTTGTAGGGGAAGTTGGCAGAATTCCTGTACTTTTCTTCATGGCATCATTTGTTCCCCAAGAAGTTTTTGTTGTTTGTTTTCTGTTCACCGTTTCTAATTCAAATTTAATCCCAACATTTGCTTTTACATTTGAAAACAAAGCGGGTACCTGTGAAAAATCAGCATTCTGTGCATTGAAATCTTTATTTAAAACATCAATTTGAGATTGAATCTGAGCTAAAGAAATATTTTCAGCGGCCGTTTTATACAAAACATTTACAACAACAGGGATAACAATAGTTCCATTGACTAGTTTTCCTTGCATTTTTTCAAAGTTTTGGGCATGGGCTTCAATATCTGCCATTTTTGAGGCCAGATTAGGATTTTCTGATAGCTGTAATTTTAAAACTTCATCAGAAGCGCACGTTCGACTTGCAACTTTTTGATTAGCAGATTCTGCTTGAGGATCCATTTCGTTTTTAGTGTCATCACTACAAGCTGTGAATACAGCAAGTGTAGCTAATGTAAAGATAAGTTTGTTCATATTATTGTTATTTAATTAGTGTTATTTAATTAGTGTCTACTAAAAATACAATAATATTTATTAAAAACATGAATAAAATCATATTTTAACAATAGAAACAATTACAGGTACATAATAGTTTGCAAGAATGGAAGTTAAATTGAAAAAATATCACATCTGATTTTATGGAAGAATTTCATTGATTTCATCCTCCAGTTCATATTTGGTCATGGCTTGATCATGAAAAACAACTTTTTCTCCTTTATTGTAAATAATTGTAACAGGAATATTTCCACCCCACTTGGAATCGAAAGAAGGAATCCATTCATTCATCCGCTTGGTGTCATCCAGTAAAACAACTTCTGTATTGATGTGATAATCTGTTATAAATTTCTTTACTTTATCCAATACTTTTGGTCGATCCAAAGATACCAACAGCATTTTGAAATTGGGATTGTCTTTGTATTTTTCATTAATTTCCATAAATGCAGGAATTTCTTCAACGCAAGGCGCACACCATGTTGCCCAAAAATTAACGACAACAACTTGATCTTTATAAGTTGTGATTTTTTCGTGTAAAGCTTCATATTTTACAGTTTCCACAGATTGTGCATTTACAGTAGAAAAAGCCAAAATTCCCATTAAACCAAGGAAAGAAAATAGTTTCATATTTACTTTTTAAAAATATTTGTTCAAATGTAATAGAACAAGAATCAATCCAAGCTATTTTTCTCGAAATTTTGTTGAATAGAATATTAAACCGATTTTTGTAAAAAAATAATCAATTTGTTTTCAAAAGAAGATGCTTATCGCATAAAAAAGGATTTTTGGATTTCGTATGGAACGTATATGAAATTGCAGATGAATGCCGAAGGAACGCGTATTAATTGGATAAATTACAAAACGGATATAAAAGGTGTTTATTTTAGAACGGATGTCGAACGCAAGTTTGCAGAGGTTTCGATTGAAATTTCGCATCCAGATCCGTCAGTTCAACTGATGATCTATGAACAGTTTGAGGAATATGAAAATGTTTTGGAAAATTATCTTGGCGAAAAATGGATTTGGACAAAAGAAGATTATGACGAAGACGGAAAAATGATTTCGACAATAAAAATACGTTTAGAAAACATTAGTATTTTTAGAGAAACCGATTGGCCGCAAATTATTCCGTTCCTAAAAGATCGAATGATTAATTTGGATGAATTTTGGTGCGATCACAAAGATAGTTTTGAGATTTTTAAAGAATTATAAAGCAAAAGAAGCTCAATATTGAGCTTCTTTTTTATTTCATTTTAAGCAATTTCGCACGTAAAATTCTCGATTTCTAACAATTCATTCGTTTCTTCCAAAACTTCGTTTCGTTGTTCTTGAGACAAATTTAATGAATCTAAAAACTTATTATTTTGTTTTAAATCTTTCACCAAAATACATTCTTTTGACAAAAGAACTTTTTCTTGCTCTGGCGTCAAAGTCGTTAAACATGTAATTGGATACAAAGCCGCATTATCAACCAAATATTTGATACTATTTGTTTCTGGATAATCCCAAGAAATTAATCCAATTCCATAATAATTTGCAAAATCTATACTATCAGTTGTCAAATAAGCATTTGTTACCAAGAAACCTTTTGTTGGTTTCATATCTCGTCCAAAAAAATGATACGTATGACCTTCTACATCTTTCATTCGTGATAAAAAATACATCGGTGTTGTCACCGAAATTTTGGCATCTTCGTCATTTCTAAATTTACATTCACAGAAAAGTAACTGATCACCTTTAGAAGCCACCACATCTATTTCGTGCGTTACCGCATTTCCTTGTACAATTTCTGAATGCAAAGATTGATATCCTGCCGCTTGCATCACTTTTCCAATCCACTTTTCGAAATAGTATCCTTCTGGTCCCAAATCTCGCAAAGCTCTTTTCAAGCTATAACGCGCCGCATACGAATTTCTATAATTTTTGAGATGGGCAAAAGCAATTTTATACAATTCTCTTGTCGGAATACCCTCGTAAAGATCTTTCGAAACTAATTCGAAAACTTCTTCAACTTCCTCTTTTTTTGCGCCAGATTTCGTTAATGAACGTTTTAAAGCTTTTGGATTATATGGAATTAACTCACCTGAGTTTTTCTTTACTAACATATTTTAAGGTTGAATTTTATTCTTAACGAATTTAAATAATTCTGATTAAAAATCCTTAAAAGTTTAAATTCTAAATATAAGGTTATCTTTGCAAAGCTTTAAAATCAACATATGAAATTAGAAACATTTTTACAAGAAAGAAGTGGCAACCAATGTGAGTTGACAGGATTTACAGAAGATTTAGCTATTTATGAAGTGAATCCTGATGCAAGTAGTAATCCAGACAGAAATGTCTATATAACTCAAAAATGTATTAATCAGATTGAAAAAAGAGAAGAATTGGATGCATCTTTTTGGGAATCATTCTTACTTTCTTCTATGTGGAGTGAGGTTCCTTCTGTACAAGTGCTTTCTTGGAGAATATTGAATCGCTTTAGAAACGAGTCTTGGGCTGCTGATGCTTTAGACATGATGTATTTAGATGACGAAAATATGGAGTGGGCAAAAGCTTCTGGAGATCATGAAGGAGATGGGAGTGTTGATTTGCACAAAGATAGCAACGGGAATATTTTGGTGAATGGAGATACGGTGACATTGATTAAAGATTTGGATGTAAAAGGTTCTTCTATCAATGCAAAAATTGGAACTGCTGTTCGAAACATTCGTTTAGTTCATGATAATACCGAACAAATTGAAGGAAAAGTTGACGGACAATTAATCGTTATTTTAACGAAATTCGTGAAGAAACAAGCATAAAAAAATCCACTCAGTTGAGTGGATTTTTTGTTTTTATCTAAAATTTACTTTTCTATTTCTTTCAAGTTCTCCATTTTCTTTGTTGCAAGAAAACCTTTGATATCTTCGAAATGTTCTTTGACACGTTTATTTCCAAATTCGAAAACTTTTTCTACCAATCCATCTAGGAAATCACGATCGTGAGAAACTAAAATTACTGTTCCTTCAAATTCTTTCAACGCATCTTTGATAATATCCTTTGTTTTCATATCCAAGTGATTTGTTGGCTCATCTAAAATCAAGACATTATAAGGTTCTAACAACAATTTTACCATTGCCAAACGTGTTTTTTCTCCTCCAGAAAGCACTTTTACTTTCTTATCGATATCATCACCTTTGAACATGAATGCACCCAAAATATTTTTAATTTGTGTTCTGATATCACCTTCTGCAATGCGATCTACAGTTTCGAAAATAGTTAAATCTTCATCTAATAAAGCGGCTTGATTTTGAGCAAAATATCCGATTTGTGCATTATGACCAATTTCTAATTTTCCTTCGAAATCAATTTCATTCATAATCGCTTTAATCATTGTTGATTTTCCTTCACCATTTTTCCCAACCAACGCCACTTTTTGTCCTCGTTCGATGACCATATTTGCATCCTTAAACACAATATGATCACCATACGATTTATCTAAATTTTCGACTACAACAGGATATTGCCCAGAACGTGCAGCCGCAGGAAATTTCAATTTCAAAGCTGAAGTATCAACCTCATCAACCTCAATAATATCTAACTTTTCTAACATACGAACTCGTGATTGCACTTGTTCTGTTTTAGAAAAAGTCCCGCGAAAACGTTCGATAAATAATTTATTTTCGGCTATGAATTTTTGTTGCTCATCATAAGCTTTTTGCTGATGAATTCTACGATCTTGACGCAACACTAAATAATCAGAATATTTTGCTTTGTAATCATAAATTCGTCCCATTGTAACTTCAATAGTGCGATTTGTAATATTATCGACAAACGTGCGGTCGTGCGAAATCACCATAACAGCTTTGGCTTGATTTTTCAAGAAATCCTCTAACCATTGAATTGATTCGATATCCAAGTGGTTTGTAGGCTCATCTAATAAAATCAAATCTGGTTTACGCAAAAGAATTTTAGCCAATTCGATTCGCATACGCCAACCTCCCGAAAACTCAGAAGTTGATCGATCCAAATCTTCTTGCGCAAATCCCATTCCTTTCAAAACCTTTTCCACTTCGGCTTCGTAATTTACTTCTTCTATCGAATAAAATTTTTCACTGACTTCCGAAACGCGCTCGATTAGCTTCATATAATCATCACTTTCGTAATCAGTTCGTACAGTTAATTGCTCATTTAATTTATCAATTTCATTCTTCATTGATAAATATTCGGCAAAAGCTTTTGACGTTTCTTCGCGAACAGAACAATTATCTTCGGTTAACAAATGTTGTGGCAAATATGCAATTACCGCATCTTTTGGTGCTGAAATATTTCCCAAAGAAGGTTTATTGATTCCTGCAACAATCTTAAGTAAAGTAGATTTTCCTGCACCATTTTTACCCATTAAGGCAATTTTGTCATTTTCGTTTATCACAAAACTAACTCCACTAAACAACGTTGAAGAACCGAATTGAACGGCAATATCATTAACTGTAATCATATATTTTATCGAATAATTGCAGCAAAGATAATCTTTTTCAACCGAGATCAAATCAATAAAAAAGCTTGAGATTATCTCGAGCTTTTATATATTGTAAAGAATTTCTTAAACCGTTAAATCTTCGCCAATTTCTAATAAAATCAATTGAATATGACGCGAAAAGAAAATAGATTTCGCTTCTGCTTTATCAATTTTAATTGGTGGAAAAGTATCATAATGATAACCCAAAACCTTAGTTGCTTGCACGTATTCTGCCGCAATAGAAGCACTTTTTGCCCCCATCGTAAAATTATCTCCGATTGGTAAAATTGCTAAATCAAGTTGTCCAATTGTATCCGGAATCAACTTCATTTCGTATGTCAAAGCTGTATCACCAGCGATGTAAACTCGCTTTCCTTCACTTTCGATAATGTAACCATTTGGATCTCCTCCATATGTTCCATCAGCAAATGAACTCGAATGAAATGCAATTGTAGATTGAATCGAACCAAAATCAAAACTAAATTTACCACCTGTATTCATTCCGTGTGCTTTTAAACCTCTTTCCGAATAATAAGAAGCAATTTCTGCATTCGAAATAATCAAAGCTCCTGTACGTTTTGCCAATTCTTCCACATCATACACATGATCTTGATGCGCATGCGTAATAACAATATAATCCGCTTTTAAACTTTCGAAATCGATATTCTTTGCTAATTCATTTGGTGTAATAAATGGATCAACAATAATGTGTTTACCGTTTGCTTCAATCGCAAGCGAGGCATGTCCTAAATATTGAATTTTCATTATATATTTTTTTGTGATTAACGAATTAAAGTATCAATAAAATCGAAACCGATTAAACTATATCCTAATAATACAGCGAAAAATAAAGCTAACATTGCTACTTGTTTCAAGAATGGATCGAAATCTTTAGGATCTTTTACTGCAAAAATTTGACGACGAATGGCGTTCGCAAAAAAGATTAAAATTAAAAATACAAAACCAGATAATTTACCTTGTTTAAGTGGTGACATCGTTACATATAATGCGCTTAATGCGAACGGAATCGTCATTAAAGCCATTTGGTAATATTTACTTTTTTGAAAACCTAATTTTGATGCAACAGTAATTTTATTGTTTTTGACATCATTTTTCACATCTCGCATATTGTTCAAATTTAGCACTGCTACACTCCAACATCCCATCGAAGCTGCAGGTAATAAAATTTGCCATTGAAAAACTTTAGAATATAAAAATTCTCCACCAGCAACAGCTAAAATCCCAAAGAATAAGAACACAAAAACATCACCTAAACCAATATATCCGTATGGTTTTTTTCCCATTGTATAAGCCATTGCTGCAAAAATAGACGCAACTCCCAGTCCAAGAAAAATGTAAATATATTTCATATCATTTGGATAAAAAGATACATACAACAATGCTGAAACGCAAGCTAAAGAAATTGCAACCATAATTCCAATAGCTATTTTCATTTGGTTTTGAGTTATCAATCCAGATGCTACAGCACGCTGCTCTCCTACTCTATTTGCGTCCGTTCCTTTTACCGCATCGCCATAATCATTCGCGAAATTTGATAAAATTTGGAAAGCCAAAGTTGTTAAAAGAGATAAGAAAAATATATCATTTCGAAAAATTCCTTCTGATTTTGCAATAAATCCAGCCAATAATAATCCACTCAAAGAAAGTGGTAATGTGCGAAGCCTTGCGGCTAATATCCATTTTTTCATACTGAACAAAGATAATGAAGATTTTACTTTTTTTATCATCGAAAATTGAAGTAATATTGCATAGAATTTATCTATTTCAACTACTAAAATGCCTCGTAAAAAGAAAACACAACAATCTATTTTTAGTACATTAAAAAAAATCAAACTTTCGACTTATGTGATTAGTTTACTGATTTTGTGCGTTGTTTATTTTACATATCGTTATCGTCATGGTATTCATTACTATTTTTCGGTTGTAGAAAAATCGCTGAAAGGTGAAAAATTGGTTGATGATAAAGTTACAAAATTTGATATCCGAAATATTGAGGTGATGGATAAATATTATCTCAAAACTTTTGGTGTTGATGTTTCGCATTATCAAGGAAAAATTGATTGGACGAAAATGCATACGATTTACAATTTGTATCCGATAAATTTTGCTTTTATCCGTTCTACAATGGGAACTTCGTCTATTGATGAGACTTTTGAAGATAATTGGGAAGGTGCAAAAGAAAATAATATTTTGCGTGGTGCTTATCATTTTTATCGTCCAGACGAAAATTCTACTTTACAAGCACAAAATTTTATCGCAAAAGTAAAATTAGAAAATGGTGATTTGCCTCCAGTTTTGGATATTGAAACCTTACCGAAAACTCAATCTATGGATCGTTTGGTGGAAGGAATCAAGAATTGGTGCAAAATTGTTGAAGAGCATTACGATATCAAACCGATTATTTATACGTCGGACAAATATTTCGAAGATTATTTACAAGATCATTTTGATGGTTACATTATTTGGATTGCCAATTACAATTTTTGGGTGCAAGAAATGAAAGGTCATTGGGATTTTTGGCAATTTACCGAAAAAGCAACCATAGATGGCGTAAAACGTTATAAAGTTGATGTGAATATCTACAACGGAACCATTGATGATTTGGAAGGATTGACGCTTTAGTTTTCTGGATAAAACTTCTTATAATCCTCGTGATAAGCGCTATCCCAATTTACTTTAGAAAAATCTTCGGAAGTATTATTGAATTTCGCATCGGCTACCAAACGTTCGCGCGTTGAAAGCGGACGATAAATGTAGCGTAATTTAGTATTTATCAAATAATTTCTTAATTTTTGAAGCTCTTTACTTTTAATTGAATCTTTATTTATTCCTATGACAATAGATTTTGGAATTCTTTTATCTTTTTCAGTTTTCTGTTCTATTCTTTTAATAAAATCAATTATTGTATCTGATTTTATTAGAATTAGATCTTTCTTTTTAACTTTAAATAACTCCGTTATTTTTTTATCATTAGAATCCTGTAAAGCTTCAGTTCCACAGATTTTATCGTAAGGAAACTTATTATAATAAAAATATGTAACTGAATCGTTGTAAAAAATAAATTGATAATCAGAAAAAGGGATAAAGATCAACTCAGGTTTTACAGAATCATCTTCAATTTTTTTTTCTAAATCTTTCTCGTACTTTCTATAAGAAAACGAAGAATCTGCATTCATTCCCATTGCCAAAATCTTTTGATTAATCGAATCTTGACGCAATTTATCGCGTTCTTCTTACGATAATTCTCGCTTACAACTCAACAAACCAAATCCTAAAAGTAAAAAGTAAACAATAGATTTCATTGATAATTATTTTCTTAAAGATAACAAAAAAGCGAATCGTTTGATTCGCTTTGTGTTATTTCGTTAAATCTACTTTCCCGTTTTTATATTTGAATTCGCAATTAAAAACATTTTTAAACATCTGCACATTATCTTTATTAGTAATCCTAATACTTTTCTTGATAAAATTATTAAACGATAAATGTCTATAATTAATATCATCAAAAATTCCTAATCTAATAAATGGATTTTGATATTTATCATATTCAAATTTTGTTACAGTTCTTATCAAATTGTCATCGTCAATAATATCAGTTCTTACAATACTATCCAAATTTGTTACATGTGGATATTTATTATTTCTGTCCCATGTATAAGTTTCATTAGCAACTAATCTATTATCTTTAAATTCTTGAACCGAAGTCAAAACTGTATCACCATCAATTGGTTGATAATCATATTTCGTTACAATGCCATTTTTTTCAGACCAAATTTTTTGAATGATTTTGTGTTTGTAATATAGTTTTAGCTGATAATTTCCTGTTTCTATTAATTGACCATTCTCTATAATTTCATACTCAGAATCATTGATATAATTTACTTTCTGATCCCTTAACGAATATAATAAATACTTAACTTTCTTCTCAATAGGACGATTTTCCTCATCATAAATAATTTGAATACTATCAAATTGATAAAGATTATCAAAATCATCAAAAAAATAACGATTAGAAAAATAACTTGTTGGAAACAAATTTTCATTCGATTCAACTAAATCTTCTTCAAAAGTATCTGTCGAACAAGAAATTAAAAATAAAGTACAAAAAGTAATTAATAAATATTTAAACATTTTCTGAACAGTTTATTGCAAAAATAGACTTTAAAAATTAACAAAAGCCTTATTGTCTATTTTTTTAAGTAAATTATTTTATTCTAAAGTTACTTTTCGAATAGGTTTGATGAAAAATGCAATTAAAATTACGGTTAAAATTGTCATCGTTCCGCCAAAAATAATTCCAGGAACTAACCCTAAAAATGTTGCAGCAATTCCACTTTCTAAAGCTCCTAATTCGTTAGAAGAACTCACAAATATTGAATTAACAGATGAAACACGACCTTTCAAATTTTCGGGCGTTTTGATTTGTAAAATACTTTGACGAATTACCATCGAAATTGCATCAAAAGCTCCTCCAAACATCAAAATCACAAAACATAAATACAGATTTTGACTAAATCCAAAAGAAATAATACAAACTCCAAACATTGCGACTGCTCCCAATAATTTTGGTCCAACATTTCCTTTCAATAAACTTGGAATCATCGACAAGAAAAACATCATTATAATCGATCCAATTCCATGTGCTGAACGTAATAATCCAAAAGCTTCAGAACCTTGATTCAGTACTTTTTCTACAAAAGCTGGCAACAACGATTCTGCTCCACCAAAGAAAACCGCAAACATATCCAAACTCAAAACAGCTAAGATAATTGGTGTTCCCCATATAAATCTCAATCCTTCTTTGATACGTGTCATTGGCGATTCTGTCGATTCTGATTCAGATATTTCTGCTGGTTTTTTAGAGATCAACAATATCATCACCATCGAAATACACATAATTGTAAAAGCAGTTATCAAAGCAGCTTCAATACCAAATTTTGCTAAAATAACTCCTCCTGCCAAAGGCCCTAGAACTGATCCAATCATAAATGCAGACGAAGAAACTGGAATTGCTTTTGTGTAATTTTCTTTGCGAACAACTAAAGCTAAAAGTGCAAATAAAGCTGGTCCACTAAAAGATCTTGTCAATCCTAAAATGAAAAATGCAAAATAACAGATTCCCAAATAAACAGGAATTCCGATTGCTTCTCTGACAGACGGAAAGTTAACAATCATCAATACAAAAGAAGCGGTCATAAAACAACCAATACTTCGTACCAAGATCATCTGTTTATCCAATTTATCGACCAATTGTCCCGCATAAAAAGCAGTTAAAAGAATTGGTAAAAACTCGGCTAAACCAATTAATCCAAGAAAAATTTCTTTCTGAGTGACTTTAAAAATTTCGTACGCAACAGACGTACTCTGAATGAATAAAGCAAAGATTAAGGAAAACCTTAAAAATATGAATGGAATAAATTCTTTATTTTTCCAAACGGATGGAATTTTCTCCTCTGATGTCATTTTGTAATTTGAATTTTAAGTTTTTAAATGTACATTGATTTTATTCAAAACACACTTGATTTGAGTTAATAAATTTGCATAAAATCAAAAAAAATCTTCACGTATTTCTACCCGAAGATTTTTGAAAGTTTATGATATATTTTATTGTTTAATTTAAGCGAATTCTAATTGTTTTTTCTCCTCTAATTGAAGACGATATTCGTAAATATCCTCAATTGTCAAAACAGTCATTTCATGTTTTTCGGCAAAATCTATAATTTGCGGAACTTTCGCCATTGTACCATCAACATTTGTCAATTCGCACAAAACTGCTTCATTTCCTAAACCTGCTAATTTCACAATATCAATACTTCCTTCTGTATGTCCTCGACGTTCCATAACGCCTTTTGGACGAGCAATTAAAGGAAAAACATGTCCAGGTCGATTAAGGTCAGTCGGTTTTGCAATTGGATTAATTGCTGTTTTTATCGTTTGTATACGATCGGCTGCAGAAACACCAGTTGTTACACCTTCTTTTGCTTCAATAGTTACTGTAAATGCAGTATGAAAACGTGAGTTATTGTTTTCGACCATAGGATTTAGCTCCAATTCATCTGCTTTTTCTTGTGTAAGACACAGACAAACAATACCGCTACATTCACGAATCAATAAAGCCATATCAGGCGCAGTAATTGTGGAAGCAGGAAAAATGATATCACCCTCGTTTTCACGATTTTCATCATCAATTAATAAAATTCCTTTTCCGTTTTGTAGATCTTTTATTGCATTTGCAATTCTTTCATTGGCTGTTGAGCCAAATTGTGTGATTGTTTTCATTTGATTTTTGTTTTATCATGAAACATCACTTCAGGGCGAAACACATTGTTAAGTAATAAGCTCAAAGTTGTGCGTCATGAGTTTTTCACTCAGAACTTAACACTTATCACTCATGACTTTCAGTTGTGTTCAATTTTCTTCTCTCATCCAGACTATACTGTCGGTTTTGGAGTTTCACCAAATCAGTCCAATAACAGTTGTTAAAGGAGTCGCGGACTATAACCGCCGGTAAGGAATTTCGCCTTGCCCCGAAGAAAATTTCGTTTGTTAATACTAATTTTTTATTTGAAAAATTACCATAAACTTTCGCGAACAAAGTTACAAAACCAAAATGAGTTATTTATAATGAATAAAGATTATTTTGTTTACTATCAATAAAAACCATATCTTCATTAAAACACTAATAAAATGAAAAACAAAGCATTAAGAATAATTCTGAAAATTGGTTATTACGCTTTATGCGGATATTTAGTTGGATTATTAATTTCTTAGATCTCACCAACTGGAACAAGCCAAAACGCACCATTTACATGTATAGCTGGATCAATGACTTTTTTATTTTTTAAAGATTATATCATTCCTTATTACAGAAGTCAAATTCAACAAAAATAGATTTTACAAATATTTCTCTACAATCGGTTTGATTTGATTTGCGATAAATTGATATCCTTTTTCATTTGGATGAATACCATCTTTTGAAAGAAATTCTTCTTTAGTTGAATTAAAACGTGAGAAAATATCAATAAATTCTATTTGATTTTGAAGTGCTAATTCTTTTAGCTTTTGATTGTATAATTCAATTTTTTGAGTCGTACGAAATTTACGTTTAGGAACTTTTATTCCATCAACCGTTTTAGAGATTGGTAAAATACTTATCACATAAATGTTAACTGTAAATTCTTTTGCTTGAGAAATTACTTCAAAAAGATTTGATTCAAAATTAACAAGAGAAACCAATTCTAAATCATTTCTTTCAGCTAAATCATTTGCGCCATAAAAAAAGAAAATTAGATTTTCGTCAGGAGAAAAGCGCGCTTTTGTCTCAACTTCAAATCGTTTCATTAAACCTTCTGTTGTCTCTCCTCCTATTCCGAGATTAAAACAATTGACTTCGTTTGCATTGTTATTATAAAACTCAGCATGGCAATAACGTTTCAAAATTTCTACATAACCTCCCAAAACCCCGTCATATTCGCCGTAGGTAATACTATCTCCAAAAAATAAGCAATTTGTCATCATCATCTAAAACAACACTTTATCCTCTTTTCTCAATTCTTCTAAATAAGCAGCTTTTTCGTCACGATAAAATAAATTCATTGTTTCGAATGGAATTAATTTCAAATCTTTGTTGACGATATGTACGCAAGACTTTTTAACAGCACGAACATCAAAATCATGTGCATCCATAAAATTCAAAATGATTATTCGGAACAAATTATCGTAATCTAAATCCAATTCGGGCGCGCAAACTTCTGGTAAACAACAAAGCAACTGATTCATTTTTGGTTGTACTTTATCCACAGAAATTCCTGTGCTAAAAATATCCAACAACTGTACTTTCAATTCTTCATCTTGTTCGTAAACAATTGTATTTTTTGATTCGTTATTCAATAAATCGGCAGGATTTATATAGCGTGTTAACGGAATTACCTCGTCATTTAATTTTAACATATATCCCATTGCCAAAGCATCAGGATTACACGAAACCGGAATAATATCATCTCCATTGAAAAGAGGATATTGATTCAGAATCTCTTGACGAACTTCCGTTAAGGTAATTTTTTCATGAATAGAGTCTTCTCTGTTTCGGCCTGCAATTTCTACAGGTTGAAAAGTAACTCCACGCACACATTTTTGTTTTAAAGCAAAATCGATGATTTTTCCAATTTCATCCGTATTTTTATCTTTTTGAAGAACAACAACCAAAGTTGTAGAAAGATTTAATTCATTCAATTTTTCTAAAGCTTTCATTCGAACATCTGTCAAATCTTTTCCTCGAAAATCTTCTAAAACTTCTTTTTTAAATGAATCAAATTGTAAATAAACTTCAAATTCTGGTGCATAAGTTGCTAATTTTTCTGCAAAACCTGGATCATTCGCAATTCTAATTCCGTTTGTATTCAACATCAAATGTTTAATTGGTTTTGATTTTGCAATTTCCATAATCTCAAAAAATTGTGGATGAATTGTTGGCTCTCCGCCACTAATTTGAACCACATCGGGTTCGCCTTCATTTTTAACAATGGTATCAAACATCGCTTCTATTTGCTCTAAACTACGATGAGAACCGTAATGTGGCGATGACATGGCGTAACAAGTAGGGCACGTTAAATTGCATCGATCCGTCACCTCAACAATTGATAAACACGAATGTTGCTCGTGATCGACACACAAACCACAATCGTACGGACAACCATATTCTACATCTGTCTCAAAATGCAAAGGCATTTCTGATGCTTTATTGTAATTTCTTATGTTTTTATAATAATCGACATCCGTTGCTATTTTTGTTTTGAAGAAACCATGATCTGGACAACGTTTTGTCATAAAAACATTCTCGTCCTCGATAATAATTTTTGCACCAACACGTTTTAAACATTCTGGACAAAGTGAAATTGTATAATCGTAATACGTGTAATTTCTAACCGGCATAATATAAGTTTTAAGTAGATTTAAGTTTTAATGAAAGGTACGATGTTTACATAGATCCACAAACCATTCCTGAAATAATAAGTGTAACCAATGCACACATTCCAAAAATCATTAAATAGTATTTTGAAGATTTACTTTTTCCAGAAATAGAATTTATGATTAGCGAAATTACTGTTCCAACAGCGCCTCCAATAAGTGCAATTACTGCTAAAATTGCTATAATAACATAAATAAAATCGTTTCCAAATCCTCCTTCTGCAAATATTACTGAATATATCATATTAGTTTCCAATTAAAATTAAGCCACAAATTGAACCCGAAGCAAGTAAAATCCCTATTCCCCAAACCATTAGTTTTAGAGACATTTCTACACTTTCTATCTCATTTTTATTCTTTGTAAATAAGTACAAAATAAAACCTGCTACAGAAAGTACAGAACCAATAAGAAGTAAAATAAAAACAATTGTAAATAAAGATTCCATTAGTTAGATTTAAGTTGTGATAACTTAAAGATATAATAAAAAATAACACCAACACAAGTAATTTGAATAGAACTTAATCCTAAAAAAATGGGATGTATTGGTTTGATAAAATCTAAACAGAAACGAAACACAAAATAAGCCAGCATAAAGATTTGAAACAAATATCCAGAAGGATAAATATATTTTTTCTGAACGATTTTTAAAACTATCCAAAGCAAAATAAGGTAAACAATTTCGTACAAAGCAACCGGATGACGTAACAATCCATCGCCTAAATCCATTCCGAAAATAGATGTTGTTTCTATTCCATATGTTTGTTCATAAATGCCTGTTAAAAAGCAACCAATTCGTCCAATTATCATCGCTAAAATCAAAGGAAAAGTAATCAAATCTCCTGTACTTTCTTTGTATCTAATTATCTTTTTTGTGAGTTCTACACCAATTAAACCAAAGGTTAAACCACCTATGATTGTGTTACTTGTCCAGAAAAAGAGAAAAGGATTTTTTGCATCCAAAAGAGCTTGCGGATTTTCTAATGTTCCAATTATTTTAGATCCCAAAAGTGCACCAATTAAAGCGCCTATAATTATACTAAACGATTGTGTTATCGATAAACTTGATTTGTTTCGTTTTCGTAGAAATGCTTAATAACGCATCGCAATAAAAATTCCGACCGATTCGAGAATAGGATGAATTAAGACTGAATGTCCAAAAATTTCAATGGATACAGGAAAATCTATTATCACAAATTAATTAGGTTTTGAGTAAAAGTAATTGATTTTATAGAAATAAAAAAAGCGATGTTAAACATCGCTTTTCGTTTATATTTTGAAAATTTTCTTATCTAAATTTAGAAAAATCTCTTGGACGTTTTTCTAAGAATGCATTACGACCTTCTACAGCCTCTTCTGTACCATATGCAAAACGTGTTGTTTCACCTGCAAAAATTTGTTGTCCAACTAAACCATCATCTACCAAATTGAATGCATATTTCAACATTTTAATTGCTGTTGGCGATTTTGTTAAAATCTCTTGTGCCCAATCAAAAGCAACTTGTTCTAACTCGTCATGCGGAACAACTAAATTCACCATTCCCATATCGTAAGCCTCTTGTGCAGAATAATTAAGACCTAAGAAAAAGATTTCACGAGCACGTTTTTGACCAACTTGTTTTGCCAAATAAGCCGAACCATAACCACCATCAAATGAAGCTACATCTGCATCAGTTTGTTTGAAAATTGCGTGCTCTTTAGAAGCCAATGTCATATCACAAACCACGTGCAAAGAATGTCCTCCACCTACTGCCCAACCGTTTACCACAGCTACAACAACTTTAGTCGAAAAACGAATCAAACGCTGAACTTCTAAAATATTTAAACGTCCAACACCATCTTGTCCTTCATAACCTTTTGCGCCACGAACACGTTGATCTCCTCCAGAACAGAAAGCCCAACCACCGTCTTTTGCAGATGGTCCTTCTCCTGTCAATAAAATTACACCAACTTCACGGTCTTCTTCTGCTAATTGAAAAGCATCTAATAATTCGAAAACAGTTTTCGGACGAAATGCATTACGAACTTCAGGACGATTAAACGCAATACGCATTACACCATCACATTTCTTGAACGTGATATCTTCGTACTCCTTTACCGTTTGCCAATTGATTGTTGCCATTATATATTTTGTTTTTTGATTAAAATTTTCTCAAAAATAAGATTTATTCATTTTTAAAAATAATTTTCAGTTATTAATCTCAAGTTTTTCTGCTCTTTTTCTACGATATTCAAGCATACGTTGGTCTATAATTTCTTGAAATTCTTCTTTAGTTACCTCATTTTTTGCGTTAAGTGGTTTTATTTCTTTTAAAGGATTTGTTTCAATTCGTTTTAAAATTAAATTGTTTCCTCCATTAAAGTTTGCTTTAACAATAATTCCTTTCAAACCCATCAATCCAAAAGGCGCAATATTATCAGAATATGTTTCGTCAACCCAAATAGTTGTAGTAATAATTTTATCCTCTTTTAATCCTTTATCTTTACGTTTTGTATTATATTTCTTGGTAAGAACTCCGTTTATTTCTTCTGTTTCGTTCAAATCAATCCAGTATAAATCATCAAACTTTGAAGTCACAAGATATTCTTTATTCATTAGATTTTTTTTATTCGATATAAATTGATTTTTATAATCATAATAAAACATACCATTTGCTCTTACAAAAATTTGTACCATATCAATTTCTAAAGTTTGGGAATTATTCAACTTTTCAATCGGAACAAACAAAGCTTGCTCTCCGTTATACGTATAAATATATTCAACAGGATTCGAAGTTGATTTTATCAAATCAAAAGATTTTGACGATTTAAATTCTACATCAGAACTTAACTCATAAATAAAAGTATTACCTTTTGGTAACTGTGCAAAACACAAACTTGAAATCAAGATTATAATTAGAAAAAAGTATTTATTCATAATAGTGACATAAAAAAAGACAATCCGAAAAATACGAATTGCCTTTTAATTTGAAAAATATTTAAAAGAATTGTTATTTAAAATCTGCGTCAGAAACGTTTTTATTAATTTCTGTTGCATCGATAATAATTTTGATCGTTTGTGGACCAGTTTCTGTTATCATTTCAGAAGGCATTAATATTCCATCAAACGTTTTATATCCTTTGTTAATTGTCGTTGCAATCATATCACCTTGTGGAGATTTCATTTTTTGCTCAGATTTCATTAACAAACCAGTTTTTACATCATAAAAATCTGTACGAGAAATATCTGCAGCAACAACTTTGTAATATTCAACTCCGTTTTCAGAAACGATTCCTTCTACTTTAGCCGTTTTATACCCTTCTGACAATGGTACAAATAAAGAATTTGTTTTCTTTAAAGGTGCTGTCAATTCAGCTGGTAAATCAAATTTTTGTCCTTGTATAACAAATCCTTTTTCACCATCAAAAGCTTGTGTAACATTCATTCCACCTATACTCATAACCGTAATAGACTTGTTTGGAGCTAAATCCTTTTTTGTATAAGTTCCAGGCATTCCCATCATCTCAATTTTTCCTTTTTGAGCAATCGATTTTACAGCTTTCACTTTGTCCGCGCCACCAATAGCTTTGAAATAATTATCTGTAATTTGAGCGACAGTAACGGTTGTAGTTTTTGCACCAGATGTTGGTTTATCAGTTTTATTTCCAAAAGAATCGTAATAATTAACTGGGTAACCTAACTTTTCTAAAGCTGGCGCAATTTGCTCTAATTTCCCTGTTACATTGATTTTTGCTTGATCTGGACGGAAATATTTTTTCGAAACGCGTAATACATCATCAATTGTTACAGCATTAATATTTTTGATATAATCTGCATAAAAACTATCTGATAATTGATTTGTCTTTTTCGTTAAAGCCTGATTAGCAACCGTAGAAGGACTTTCTAAAGTCAAAATAAAGTTTCCTAAGAATTTCGCTTTTACATCATTCAACGTTTGTTGATCAATTTTGTTTAACGTCATTCCTTTGATTTCTTTCATCGTTTCAACGATTGCAGAATCCGTCACTTCATTACGAACTGTCGCATTTGTATTGAAACGCCCAACGTAACGAGAATCAGAAACTCCCCCACGTGCACCATATGTCCAACCATGCGCTTCACGAAGATTCATATTCAATTTCGAATTAAAATCTCCTCCTAAAATAGACGACGCAATTAACGCTGCATAATAATCTGGATCTTTCTTCGTTAACTGAACTGGATACGAAACCGAAACCACAGATTGCACTGCATTAGGCATATTAATCGCGTTTAATTCCGTTTTTGTAACCTCTTCTACTTTTGGAAATGCTGGAATATTTAATTTTCCTGCTTGCCAAGAATTAAAGTTTTTCTCCGCCAATGCTTTTACATCTTTTGTCGAGATATCTCCAACAACAATCAAATAAGCATTGTTTGGTTTGTAGTAGGTATTGTAGTAATCCTTCACATCTTGCAATGTAATTTTCTCAATTTGGGCTGGTGTATCAAATTCTGAGAAAGGATTATTTTTTCCATAAACTAATATATTCGAAACGCGAGATGCTGCAGCTTCTACAGATTTTTCATTCGATTTTAAACCTTCGATGTAGCGTTTTTTAACATCCGCAAATTCACTTTCAGTAAAGTTTGGATTCATAGCTCCATCTGCCATATAACCAAAAATCTCATTGAAATATTTAGTCAAAGAACTTGCAGAAGCTCCTTCTTCCCAAAAGTTAACACGAGCACCTAAAAACTCAATACGTTTATTGAAATCATCTTTGGATTTTGTTTTCGTTCCTGTTCCTAACATTTCGCTCAACAAAGACTCTGCTCCTTTTTTTGCACCTAATGCAAATGGTGGATTATCGATGGTTAATGTTGCAGAAACTCGTGGTAATTTATGATTTTCAACAACTATAACTGTTAAACCATTTTTTAATTTGAATTCGTTCGATTTTCCTAAATTAACCGTCGGTGCTGGACCTGGTTTTGGCATTGGAATCGCCACTTGCGCATTTAAGCTAACTGCCATAAAAGCGATTGCAAGAGATAATATTTTTGTTTTCATAATTCGGTTGTTTTTTATTTTGCAGCTTTTTTAGATTCTGGTAAATAATGAATAATTACACGTTGGTTTTTGTTTAGATACTTTTTAGCAACATTGCGAATATCTTCTCTTGTTACAGATTGATAAATTTTCAATTCTTCGTTGATTTTATTTGTATCTCCGCCCAACATATAAGCATCTGCTAAAGCATGTGCAATGTTTTGAACACCCGATTTTGAAGCCACAAAACTATTTTCAATTCCATTTAAGATTTTTTGGTAATCTTCTTCAGAAATCAAATTTGTTTGAACTTTTTCAATATCTTGTTGTAAATCTCCTTCTAATTTATCCAAAGAAACTTCTCCTTGTGGTAAAATTCCTATTGAATAAATTCCGTAATCTTCCATTTGACGATTGAAAGCAAATATTTGTAATGCTTCTTTTTTCTCGTCAACATATTTTTTATATAAAACTGATGATTTTCCACCTGTTAAATAGCTTGATAACATTTCTAATGCATAAGCATCTTTTGATTTGTTATCTGGCGTACGATAATTAATTGCCAATAAAGGAATCTGAATATTTGCATCATATTCTGTTGCACGAATTTCTGATGTAATTGGATCTTCCTTCACAATAGTTTTCACAACATCTTTTCCTCTTGGAATTACACCAAAATATTTCTCAATTAATTTCTTTGCTTCGTCTTTATTAAAATCACCCGCAACAACTAATACAGCATTATTTGGCACATAAAAAGTTTGACTAAAGTGTTTGAAATCGTCTAATTTTGCATTACTCAAATCCTCAAAAGAACCAATTACACTCCAACGGTAAGGATGTTTTTTGAAAACATGAGGATTAACCGCTTCTCCATACGAAAATTTACCATAAGGTTGATTGTCTAAACGAGAACGTTTTTCTTCTTTTACAACTTCTTTTTGTGTATCAACACCAATTTGGTTGATGATTGGTTGACGCAAACGATCAGATTCCATCCATAATCCTAATTCTAAATTATTTGATGGAAAAGTTTCGTAATAATATGTTCTGTCCGTTGTTGTATTCGCATTGTTAGAACCTCCATGAGAAGATACAATTTTGAACCATTCTCCTCTTTTGATGTTCTGTGTACCTTCAAATAATAAATGCTCAAAAAAGTGTGCAAAACCTGTTTTACCAACTTGCTCATCTTTCGAACCTACGTGATACATAACACCTGTTGTAATAACTGGAGCAGAATTATCTTGATGAAGGATAACATGCAATCCGTTTGGTAGAGTATACTCATCAAATTTTATTTGCTGACCAAATAACGCTGATCCTGCAAATAAGATAGACATAAAAATTTTTTTCATTTAGTAATTTTTAAGTTTTTTATCTATTATGCTTATGTAACATTAGTAGCAGTTTTTTTGAAAATGTTACACCAAATTTGCATAATAATTAAAAAAAAGTAAAATAATACACGTCTATTGATTTAGTAGGCATTTGTATTAATTTACAACAATATTTCATAATATACCTATAGTAATTGTTATTGTATTTGCTATAGATTTGTAAAAATCGAGAGAAAAAAATGGATTTTATAGAGTTTTTTGGTTTTGTAGGTGCCTTCTTCATCGGACTAATTATGGGAGTTCTTGGTGGTGGTGGATCTATTTTAGCCGTTCCTATTTTAGCGTATATTTTTCATTTCGACGAAAAAATTGCTACTGCTTATTCATTATGCATCGTTGGATCGACAGGATTGATTGGAGGAATAAAGCAAGCTTCGCAAAAAATGGTTGATTGGAAAGTCGTTTTTCAATTTGGATTACCAGCTGTTGTTGGAATTACATTGGTTCGTGCATTTTTAATTCCTGCCCTACCAAGTAATTTATTTTCTATAGGCGATTTTATCGTCACACGTCGAATGGCAATGTTTGGTTTATTCGCTATTCTGATGGTTTTCGCAGCTATTTCTATGTTAAAAGGTAAGAAAGAAGAACAAATTGATCAGAAAAATGATAAGCTAAATCCTCTTTTATTAATTCAAGGATTTTTAATCGGAGGATTAACAGGAATGGTTGGTGCTGGCGGTGGTTTTTTGATTGTTCCGGCATTAATGATGGTTGCAAAATTAGATATGAAAAAAGCTTCGGCAACTTCGTTGGTAATTATTGCCATCAATTCACTTATCGGATTTTTTATTGGTGATGCTTTACACATCAAAATTGATTGGAGTTTTTTGAGTGTTTTCATTGGAATTTCTATGGTTGGAATTCTTGTCGGAACCTACATCAACAAATTTTTACCAGTACAATTTCTAAAACGAACATTTGCAATCTTCATTATTTTAATGGCAATTTTTATGTTCATCGAAGAATTTATAATTCAATAATTTAAAGTATGGAACTGAACGAAAATTTTTGGAACGATAAATACATCACAAATCAAACTGGTTGGGATTTAAAAGCTCCTTCTACTCCACTAAAAGAGTATATCGATCAATTGGAAGATAAAAATATCAGAATTCTGATTCCAGGTTGTGGAAATGCTTACGAAGCAGAATATCTTTTGGAACAAGGTTTTACGAATATTACATTGATTGATATTTCGGAAATTGTAGTTGAAAAAATCAAAGAAAAATTTAAACATAATCCCAATATCAAAGTTCTTCATCAAGATTTTTTTGAGTTAGATGGTGAATTTGATTTGATTTTAGAACAAACTTTTTTCTGTGCGTTAGATCCAAAATTACGTCAAAGTTATAGCATCAAAATGAACGAACTGTTAGCCGAAAACGGAAAATTAGTTGGTGTATTATTCAACAGAGAATTCGGAAATAACACGCCACCTTTTGGAGGTGATAAAACTGAATATCAGACGTATTTCAACGATTATTTTGATTTCAAGGTAATGGAAAATTGTTATAATTCGATTCCTCCTCGCGCAGGAAATGAATTGTTTATTAATTTAAAAAAGATGACGAAATAACCTATGATTTCATTCATAGTTTTAGCTATAACTATCAATCTTATTTGATTTTAAATAGAAGAAAAGTATCAGAATTAGTCCATCAGAGGAAAATTCTAATTTTAATTATTTGTATTTTTACACACTAAATTATTCTTATGAAAATTGAACAAATTTACACCGGATGTCTTGCACAAGGTGCCTATTATATTGAAAGCAATGGTGAAGTTGCAATTATCGATCCATTAAGAGAAATACAATCTTACATCGATCAAGCTACAAAAGATAACGCTAAAATCAAGTATATTTTCGAGACGCATTTCCATGCAGATTTCGTTTCTGGACACGTTGATTTAGCGCAAAAAACTGGAGCTACAATTGTCTATGGGCCTACAGCAGAAACAAATTTTGATGCACATATTGCATCAGATGGAGAAGTTTTTACTTTAGGTAATATTACAATCACAGTATTGCATACACCTGGACATACAATGGAAAGTACAACGTATTTATTGAAAGATGAAAACGGTAAAGATTACGCTCTTTTTACTGGGGACACTTTATTTATTGGTGATGTTGGTCGTCCAGATTTAGCACAAAAATTAAATACAGATTTAACACAAGAAAAATTAGCAGGTTATTTATTTGATTCGTTACGAACAAAAATTATGCCTTTAGCTAATGATATAATTGTATATCCTGCTCACGGAGCGGGTTCTGCTTGTGGAAAAAACATGAGTAAAGAAACTTTTGATACATTAGGAAATCAAAAAGAAGTAAATTATGCGTTGAATCCTAACATGACAAAAGAAGAGTTTATCGTAGAATTAACTTCAGGATTATTACCTCCTCCATTCTATTTTCCAGAAAATGTAATGATGAACAAATTGGGTGTTGAATCTTTGGATGTAGTGAAAGAACGTGCGAATAAAGCTTTATTTCCAGACGAATTTATGCAAGTTGCGGAAGATACAAATGCGTTAATTTTAGATGTTCGCGATCCTCAAACTTTTGCAGCTGGATTTATTCCAAACTCCATCAATATTGGAATTAGAGGAAATTTTGCACCTTGGGTTGGTACATTAATCACAGATATCAAACAACCAATTTTGTTAATTGCAGAAATTGGTGAAGAAGAGGAAGCGGTAACACGTTTGGCTCGTGTCGGATATGACAATGTAATCGGATTTTTGAACAATGGTTTCCAAGCTTGGGCTGAAGCTGAAAAAGATTTCGATGAAATTGTTTCGGTTTCTCCAGAAGAGTTTGTAGAGTTAGTTGATGAAACTGAATTAAAAATTTTGGACGTTCGTAAGCCAGGTGAATATGAAACTTCTCACGTAGAAGGTGCAATTACAGCTCCATTAGATTTCATCAACGAATCAATGAAATTAATCGATCCAGAAGAAACCTATTTGGTACATTGTGCAGGAGGATATCGTTCAATGATTTTCACGTCTATTTTACGTGCTCGCGGTTACGAAAATTTAATTGACGTTGCTGGAGGTTTTGGTAAAATAAAAGAAGTTGAAGGTGTTAAAATTGTAGAAGGAGCTTCTCCTTGTCAATCAGGAAATAATTCTTGTTCAACGAAATAAACAATTTATTTTAAATAATAACGTTATAGCCTTGGGATAATCAAGGCTTTTTTTATATTCGTCATCTAAATTCATCCAATGAAAAAATTGTTATTCATCGCCTCTCTTTTTACATATATTACCGCTTTTGCTCAACAGAAAATACATGGAGCTGAATCGTTTGCGCTAACTATTCCAAAAGATTTTCAACGTACAGTTGGGTTAAATGATTATGCAACTATTCAATTTGAAAGTCTTGCTCCAAAGCCGAATTCGTATGGATTTGTGATTTTTGAACACAAAGATGAATTAAAATTGGCAGATTCTAATTTGGATATGATTGATTATACGCTAAATTCTATCGGGCCATATAAAACACAAAAAGGGTTTAATTATATCAAAAAACCTTATGTTGCTTACGAACAGGGATTCAATTATGCCTATACTGAATTTGAAACAAATGATCCCGAATCTGGACATATTTATTTTCTACAAACTGTAATCGAAACGAAAGAATTTGTCTATCAGATTTTACAATATTGCAGTTTCGAAAATCAAGAAATAATGAAAAGCGATTTTGTCAAAATTGTAAATAGCTTCAAAGTAGAATAATCAACAAAAACCTTCCTATTTCGGAAGGTTTTTGTTTTTCTGTTCAATCCAAAGTGACATATATTTTGTACTTTGATGATGATGATGTTGCAAAATTTGACCAATAAAATTTTGATTTCGATGTTGAATTAAATTTTCTTCAATCGATTTAATCTTCACTAAAAAATCAGCTTCAAATTTAGTTTTATTGTAATTTTCATTCAGAATTTTGACTCCATTTTGTTGAGCAATTTCCCACTCTTTCTCATTATTGTAAAGCAAAATAGCTTTCTCCACAAACGCTTCAAAATCATCTTCTACAAAACCATTCCAATCAAAATTATCTTTCATTGCTTCTGCTCCAATCGTAGTCGTAACCGAAGGAGTTCCAGTTTGCATTGCATCCACAAACTTTCCTTTTACACCAGCGCCAAAATTAATCGGCGCCAACAAAACTTTGTAATTTGACATCGTTTCTTGCGCATTTTCTGCTCTACTTTTGATCAAAAATCGTTCGGAAGGATTATTTAATTGCAAAACTTTTTGCATTGCATAAGCACCATAAATATGTAATTCAGCTTTCGGAAGTTTCTTTCTCAAAATTGGCCAAATTTCTTTTTTTAAGGTCTGAACACAATTAAAATTAGGTTCATGAATAAAATTTCCGATAAACATAAAATGTTCTCTTTCTTCAAAATTTTTCCAAAAATTGATTTTTTCTTCTGTAATTTCATTTTCTAAAAAAGGCAAATAATACAAGATTTTTTCATCAATTTTAAATTGATTTTGTAGAATTTCTATTTCCTTTTTCGAAATCATCAACGATAAATCACAGCGTAAAATAGAAGCTATTTCTCGTTTTGCTAAATCAGAAAACAATAAATCTTCTGTAAATTCTATTCCTTTTTTAGCTGTTTCTTGTCGCGCATTTCGTAAAAAATGCAAATCTTCTGTATCCAAAATTTTCAATGCATTTGGACATTCTTTCGAAACTCGCCAACCATATTGTTCTTCAATCATAAAACGATCAAAAAGAACAATTTCAGGATTTAATTCTCTTACAAAATCATCAAAACTTTCATCATTTAACTGAATTTCAACTTCTTTTATTCCTTTCGAAATCAAATCAAAACTATAATCAGATTTTGAGGCAGCGCACGCAAAAGTTATCTCAAATTCAGTTTTTTTGAAACAATCGATTAACTGAATCATTCGAGTTCCTGCCGCAGAAGAAGTTGGTTCTGGCCAAACTTGACCAATGATTAAAAGTTTTTTCATCCCACAAAATTACACTTTCTGTTTCTTAATTGGAAGATTAAATATTATACACCCAATTTGGCTTATTTTAATGTAAATTTGCAGCTAAAATTATATAAAATGTCTTATCAAACTGTTTTTGAAGAATTTTTCGGGCAAGTAAAATCAAGTATCAAAGAAGGAACTTTTGCAAAACTTACAATGGCCAAAACTATTGGAGATACTGATCTTAAAAATATATTTGTTCGTTTACATCTTTTAGAAAATAATGAGTACAATTTTGCCTTCACATTTCGTTATAAAACCGAAGAAGTTGAGCAATTTCATAGTGTTGAACAGACTTTTTTAATTTTGAGTTCTTACATCAAAAATCCATTTACAAACGCTTTATTATTTACAATTGAGAAAGATTTAATTTTTAAAGTGAACAAAAAAAATGCAGCAAGTTTGACGGAACAAGCACCAACTTTCAAACATGCATCGGATGTGATGTTAGAAATGATTGAGAAAAAAATTATCTAATAAAATTAGTGCTCAATTTATGAATTTACTTGATTCCTGAATAAATGATAAGAATCTTGATGTGCAATTTTACACAATATAATTTCGTAAATTTGAACTTTAAGAATTTTCGAAAAATGCTTGGATTAAAACTTTTGACAGACCCACGTTGGGCTGATATTGCGGAAAGAAATTTAGAAGAAATTTTAACAGATCATGCGTGGTGTGAACAAAAAGCGGCGACAAACGCGATTACCATGATTGCGTATAATTCTGAACATGACGAATTTATTCAGGAAATGTCGGATATTGCAATCGAAGAAATGCAACATTTCAAAATGGTTGTAGAAATTATCGAGCGTCGTGGATACAAATTAGGTCGCGAGCGAAAAGATGATTATGTTGGTCAATTGATGAAATTTTGTAAAAAAGATGGTTCTCGAAATATGGCTTTTGTTGATCGTCTATTATTTGCAGCGATGATTGAAGCAAGAAGTTGTGAGCGTTTCAGAACATTATCTCAAAATATAAACGACGAAGAATTAGCAAAGTTTTACTATGATTTGATGGTTTCGGAAGCGAATCATTACACAACTTTCTTAAATTTTGCTCGAAAACTTTCAACTGATGTTGATGTGGACAAACGTTGGAAAGAATGGTTGGATTTTGAAGGAAATTTGATTCAATCTTACGGAAATAAAGAAGCTATACACGGATAGAATTTAGATAATAAAAAAGTGAAATCAAGATTTGATTTCACTTTTTTATTCGACATAAATCAATCGACAAGGAACGTCCAAATCTTCCGTCAAATAATAACTACAACACAAGCGATGATAACCATCTGCAATGATTAATTCGTTCGCAGATCTTACCAACAAAATTGGAGAAAGCTTTTTATTTGCTTTTATTTTTTTTGAAATTCTCTTGAACATGCCTATTCTCCAAAGGAAGTAAACTCAATTTACTCGCTCTGAAAATATCTTTGGATTTTTTAATTATTGTTTTGGCTTCCGATAATTTATTTGCAAGCGAAGCAGCTATTTCAGGCTTAAAAATTAATTCCAAATAATCTTGCGCAGCAGTAAAATCGTGATCTTCCGGTTCATCTAACCAAATATTTTTGTCATCTGTTAGGTTTTTCATGCTAATTAAAATTGATAGGTTTTTATAATTTTATCATCTAATAATTGCTTCATCAACATTTTATGTTGTTTACTTTTACCTCTAACCAACCAAGTTGTAGAAACATTTCCATCTGTAGCATGTTGCTTAGCAACCGAAAATTTTAAATCAAATTTTTTAAATAATGTTTGACAATATTCATATTCCTCTTTCGACTTTGTCAGAATTGTATAATATTTAATTTTATGGTAATCATCAATATAATTTTGAAGATAAGTTAATCCAACCAAAATAATCAAAACGATAACACTTCCCAATAAACCTAAATAAACATACCCCGCTCCAATACACATTCCCAACGATGCAGTCGCCCAAATAGTAGTTGCGGTCGTAATCCCTGCAACTTTATTATCGTCCTTAAAAATTACTCCGGCTCCTAAAAATCCAATTCCCGTAATGATATTTGCAGCCAATCGATCAGGATTTCCTACTCCAATTCGGATCGAAAGAATTGTAAACAAACAGGAACCAAAACTAACTAAAATGAATGTTCGTAAACCGGCAGATTTGTTGCGATATTCTCTTTCCGTACCGATCAAAACGCCAATTATAATCGATATACAAATTAAAATCAATTCATTTTGAATCGATTTCGCTAAAAATTCTTCCATAACAGAATATATAACATTAAATATACAAATTTGATCTTTTATTAACTATCCTATATCAATTTAAATCTAAAATTCTATACGTAAATTTGACTAAATCTAAAATAGTATGGAATTAGGAATAGGAATGTTTGGCGATCTACATATTGATCCTAAAACTGGTTATACACAAACTCCTCAACAACGTATGAGTGAGATTATAGAAGAAGTAAAATTAATGGACGAAATTGGATTAGATTTCTTTGGAATTGGAGAACATCATCGTCCTGATTACGCAGTTTCTTCTCCAGAAATTATTTTGGCTGCTTTGTCTACAGTTACAAAAAATATTAAGTTGGGAAGTGCCGTTTCTGTCATCAGTTCTACAGATCCCGTAAAGTTGTATCAAGATTTTGCTAGTGTTGACAATTTATCGAATGGTCGTGCTGAAATTATGGCTGGACGCGGTTCATTCATCGAATCTTTTCCTCTTTTCGGTTATGATTTAAACGATTACGATGCTCTTTTTGATGAAAAACTTCGTTTACTTTTAGATTTAAATAAAAACGAAGTAATCAATTGGCGCGGAAAATTTAGAATGCCAATTATTAATCAAAGTGTTTATCCAAAGCCTGTGCAAGAAAAACTACCTATTTGGATTGCTGTTGGCGGAACAAAATCATCAATTGTACGTGCTGCAACATTAGGTTTACCTATTATTTTCGCGATTATTGGAGGCAATCCTGCTGATTTTAACTATCTGTTCGAAATTTATAAACAAGTTTATATCGAAAATGGTCATGATATTAAAACGATGCAAATTGGCGTTCACATGCACTCTTTTTTTGGAGAAGATAGAGAAAAAATTGCAGAAGAATATTTTCCAATTTATGGTGCACAAATGAATAGAATTGGAGCAAGTAGAGGTTGGCCAAAATATACAAAACCACAGTTTGACTATGGACGTTCTACAAATGGACATTTGATTGTTGGAGACGCTTCTTTAGCGGTTGATCGTATTTTGAAATATCAGGAAATGTTTGGTTTAACTCGTTTTTCTGCACACATGGACGTGGGAGCGCCAAATCACTTGGATATGATGAAATCTATCGAAATTTTTGGAAAAGATATTCTACCAAAAGTGAAAATGTAACAAAATAAATTTAATTTATAATGACAAAAGACACGATTCGTTTTCGTGTCTTTTTTTATTTTTCGTTAAAATTGAATGAATGAAGAAAATATTAGCCTGTTTTATTGTTTTAGCCAACTTCGGTGTGCATGCACAAGAAAGTAATTTTAGAACTTGGAATACCTTAAATATCAATCAAAAAATCAATAAAGATTTTAATTTTCAGTCGGATATACAATATCGTTCGTACGAAGATTTAGATCAATTGAATCAACTTTTGATTCGAGGAGGAATAGGATACAATTTAACCGAAAATAATAATACAATTTTAGCTGGTTACGCCTACATTCAAAACAGAACTCCTACTGCTACAGATGATTATGCTCATAGTCAAGAACATCGTTTGTATCAACAATTCAATACAAAACATGCTTTACAACGTTTTAATTTCGCGCATCGATTTCGTGTTGAAGAACGCTTTTTAGAAAATGATACACAATTTAGATTTCGTTATCAATTAACTGCAACTGTTCCACTAAATAATGTAAAATTGATCGAAAATACGTGGTATTTGAAAGCGTATGACGAGATTTTTTTGCAAGCTGTAAAAGATAAAACATTTGATAGAAATCGACTTGGTTTAAGCTTTGGTTACGTTATTTCGCCAACTTTCAGTTTGGAAGCTGGTTACATGCTTCAAAGTCTGAAAACATCTCATACCGATCATTTGATGATTGGATTGACAATTAATAATCTGATAAAATAGCTTATCTTAATTAGGATAATTTACACTTGATTATATGAAAGTCAAGCTAAATGGAAAAACAAAAGTAAAATGCACTATTTTTATTAATTACTAATATAATTAATCTAATCAATAATTTTAATTACTTCATAAAAAAATAAGACCTCTTTAGTCGAAACTAAAGAGGTCTTATTTAAAAATATTTTTTCTAAGCAAAACTTATCAAATCTTCGTAGGCTTTTTTTGCCCCTTCAAAAACTTGTTGTTGCTCTTCTTCAGTTGTAAATTCTTGATTAATATAACCAATAAAAGTTTTCCAGATTTGACCAAGGTTTTCGCCGTAATGTCCAAAATAATTGAAACTTTTATTCTCTAAAAAAGGATACTTTTTCAGTGTTTTTGCAATTACATTTCCGCCAAGCATAGAACCTTCTATCACATACAAAGCTCCAATTGCTTCGGCTCTATTTCGAAGCTCGAATTGTTTTGGTACATTCAATTCTTCTAAGCCCAACTCGTTAATATCTTGTTGAATCAAAGACAATTTATTGAGTTTTGTTAAGGCTAAATTTTCTAAGTCTTTTTCATTCAAAAATTCTTTAATAGAATCTTCATACGATTTTAGAAAAATATGATTAACCTGCAACATTTTATAATAATTTTTATCTGTAAATGTGCTGTTAAACAATTTATTCGATTCTAATTTATCTTCAATTTCTTTGTGATAAACCGCTGTTTTTTCTTTTAAATAATCAGATAGCATTTGTTAGATTTTTTTAAATGTTAATATAAAAGTTGTTTCTTCTCCCACTTTACTTTCAAAAGATATACCACCATTCATTCTATCCATCATTCTGTGCGCAATAGAAAGCCCTACACCATTTCCAGAGATATTTCCTGTGTTAGACATTCTGCTAAATAGCTTAAACATCTTGTTGTAATCTTCCTGTTTTATTCCGATTCCGTTATCTTTTACTTTAAAAATAACCTCCTCTTCATTCAATTCTGACCATATTTTTATGATTGGATGTTGTGCTTGGGAAGAATATTTTATTGCATTACCAATAATATTCAGAAAAACCTCATAAAACATCGTTTTATCCCCCAAAACATTATGTATTTCTTCTACAACAACTTGTGTATCATTAGTTTTATAATACAATAAAACATCGTGTATAATCTTTTCTATGATTGGTTTTGTTTCGATTGTAGACAATACAATTTCTGATTTTTTAGCTTTACTCAACGCCAAAAGATCCTGCATCATTTGTGTCATTCGATCAATTTCATCTATAACACTTTTTAATCGATCATTTTTAATTTCATCATCTATCAAACTTCTTTGAAGCATCTGACAATTCAATTTCATCACCGATAAAGGTGTACGTAAATCGTGAGAAACTGTATAGGTAAACGAGTCTAATTCGTCATTTATTTCCTTTAATTGCTCATATAAACTATGAATTTTGAATGATTGTAAATGAAGTGTTTCTATAATTAACTTTATTACTTCTTTGGCAACATATTTCTCCTTATCTAACCAAATAAACGATTTATTCTTAATATTCTCTTGCCAAATTTTGAAAGAAGTTCGAGGAGAAAAACTATGTATTTCATCGCCATTTATAACATCTACATTTTTAATTTTACTTGGTTCTCCAGCCCAATCTAAGGTTTGAACTTGTTCTTTTTTGAACCAAATAATAAAATGTTCGTAAGTTTGATTTAGAAAACAAAACATTACACCAGCCGAACTTGGACTAAGCCTAATCTCTTGTCCATAATCTAGATAAAAAGTATTCGAGGTAAATAAACGTGCTGAGTTTCTTTTAAATGCCCATTCTTTTATTCTCAAAATTTCTTCTTTATCTGGCGTTTCGCCTTCTACAAAAACATCGTCAAAATTAACCAACGCAATCCCATCTGCCTTTGTAAGGTTAAGAACCTCTTTTAGATTATTGTTCATTGATTGCTGAAGATTTTCTTCCGTTAAAAGATTTTCTTTCAGTTTAATCGCTGTTTCGTTAAAATGATTTTGGAACTTTAATCGTTCAGTTGATTTAAAATTCACATAAGTCAACCTTGCTTGACGCGTCAATAATTCAGTTTGCAAACGAACTTGATTTGGAATAAATTTTGGCTTGGAATTCTGACACGCTACAATTCCCCACAATTTCTCGTTAATAACAATAGAAATAGAGAAACTTGCTGCGCAATTTGCGTTACGTAAATACTGAAGATGTATCGGTGAAAGTGCTCTAACAGAGGAATACATCAAGTTTATTTTTTGATAATTCTCATTACCAATTAAAATGATTCTTTTACTATCAACATCTGCAACCAAACGGCTTTTTTTCTTTAAATACAGTTGACGTGCTTGTTTAGGAATATCAAATTCTGGAAAACGCAACCCCATATAAGAATCTAATCCCTTATCACTTTCTTCCGCTATAACAACGCCACTACCATCTTCCAAAAATTTATACAACATTACTCTCTCGTAATGAATCAAACTCTTGATAGATGAAATCAACCTATCCCAAGTTGAGCTTATAGACTTAGAGTACAGGATTTGTTCAGAAAAATTATAATAAGCTAATCTGTTTTCTAAAATAATTAATTCTTCTAACTCCAAATAAATCAATTCATCAAAATGATAAACTGTTAAATGGTAGGTTTTTGAATTAACTTTTGTATTAGTTCGGTAAAATTCACCTTGTTCTAAATTCAAAACCTCATCAAAATCAAGCTCAAAATCATGAAGTTGATTAATATGTTGGCTTAATATCTTTTCAGTAGAAATTTTAAATAATTCATCAATATTTTGAGAAAAAAATTCAATTTGATGCGAATTTTTATGAATTCCTATCAAATATCCAAAAGGTTGAATTTCGTTGAGAAACTGAATTTCTTCGTCTTCACAATTTTTGATGATTTGGTTGATCATATAAATGGTTTAGGAGTGTAATTATGAATCTAAGGTAAATTTATTTTTTAATCTTCTTGTCTTTTAATTTTCAGAATATAGTTTTCTAACTCTAATTCATCGGTATCTACTAATTCGAAATCATTAAAATGAGTTAAACTTTTCTCAAAAAATGCTGTAACTTTTTCTTTTTCTAACGATGGATGAACTTTAATTCCGTTAAATTTTATGTTCTTCATATAGACATAAAAATCATAATCAAAATCGGTTTCTCCTAAATAAGTATTGGCTATTTTTCCTTTCCATTTGATGTCAAAAACACCAAATTCTTCTGTATCTAAAAACGTAATTTCGTGCTGAGCAACCGTGTCATTACCTAACATTGAAATACCAAAAGCAAGATTTTCTGACTCGTCAAGATTTACTGGAAGAGGATCAATTTCGAATGTTTTTTTATTGAGTTGATTAAAATCTAATTGCGCATCATTGTCTATCTTTATCCCTTTGTTGTTCCAATATGTACTCGAGATGATAGCATGATCATAATTAATCCAAAGCTGTTTTTCGGCATTCTCTTCAGAAATGTCATCTATTTCATCCAAATCATCTTTATATTCTTCTTCTTCGTCATAATTATCTGACTCTAAATGAAGATCCATCCAAAGGTCAAAATTTTCATCAAGGCGAGCACTCCAAACAAAATCTATTACTTTGTGTCCGTTTGTAAATGGGCTATTCGAAAAATATATTTTGTTATTATCCTTACTCATAAATTGGGTTTTGACTTATGTTTTTGAATTTACAACGATTATTCTACTCTACAAAATTTTAAAAAATAATTGGTTCGTTTATTAGATATTGTCATTGATTTTCAAAGAAATAAAAAAAGTGCAATTTCTATAGAAATTGCACTTTTAAATTATAGTTATGATTTATAAATCAAATGAATTACAATGTTTCTTTTAACCACTTGAAAAATTCTGTATGCCAAATCACAGAATTTTGTGGTTTTAACACCCAGTGATTTTCTTCAGGGAAATAAATAAAACGAGATTTGATTCCTTTCAATTGTAAAATTTGATAAGCCTCTTGTCCTTGTCCCATTGGCACGCGATAATCATGACCTCCAACATAAATTAACATTGGCGTATTCCATTTATTTACTAATTCTGTACTACTTGGATCAAATTTAGAGTACGTTTTTTGCGCAGCTTTGTTATTTGTTTCCCACCAAGCACCACCAGCATCCCAGTTTGTAAAGAAAATTTCTTCTGTAGTTCCGTACATCGATTTCAAATCGAAAACACCATTATGTGCAATAAAAGACTTGAAACGACCTTCGTGAATACCTGCTAAATAATAAACAGAATATCCTCCGTAAGATGCACCAACAGCACCAAGACGATCTTTATCTACATAAGATTCTTTCGAGATATCATCAATCGCAGCCAAATAATCTTGCATTACTTGTCCTCCCCAATCTTTAGAAATTTGCTCATTCCACTCTACTCCATGACCTGGCATTCCACGACGGTTTGGCGCAATTACAATATACCCTTGTGCTGCCATTAATTGAAAATTCCAACGAGGAGAATAAAATTGCGTTAAAGCAGATTGTGGTCCACCTTGACAATACAATAAAGTTGGGTACTTTTTATTCGGATCGAAATTTGGCGGATAAATTACCCATGCAAACATTTCTTTTCCGTCTGTAGTTTTAATTTTACGTGCTTTTACATCACTCAACGCAATGTTATCGAAGATATCTTTGTTTTCGTTTGTTAATTGCGTTAATGCTCCAGATTTCAAATCAACTACATAAATTTCTGCAGCGTGATTGATATCTGTTTTTGTAACAATTGCTTTATTACCAACAATTTCTTTGATGTCTGCAATGTCAAAATCACCTTTTGTAATTTGTTTGATGAAAGGCATTTTTCTCATTTTGAAGTTTACATCAACCTCAAATAATTGAATTGTTCCTCCTACTGGCGCGTTGAAATAAATTTTGTTACCATCATTGCTCCATTTATAACCTTGTACGGTTCCGTCCCAATGTTTTGTAATATTCATTTCGATATCACCACGACGAACGATTAAGTCATTTTTATCTGCTTCGTAACCATCTCGTTCCATGCTCAAAAACGCAAAATCTCCTTGAGAAGAAAAACTTGGTGTATTGTCATAACCCATTTTTCCTTCTGTGATATTTTTCGTCGTTTTCGTTGCTAAATCGTATTGATAAATATCTGTATTTGTGCTTAATGCGTAATCTGTTCCGAATTTCTTCTTAGAAACATACAAAACTTTTGTTCCATCTGGCGTCCAAACAAATTCTGAAACAGAATATGGTTCGTCTTTTAAAACATCAATTTTAGTCGAACCTTCTTTATTTTCTGATACAAATAAATGATCGTAATTACCATCATTCCAAGTATCCCAATGTCTGTAATTTAATTCGTTATAAATCTGCACATTTGATTTATCCATTTCTGGATAATAATCAGAACCAAAAACCTTTTGTAATTTAACTTTATCAGTTTCTGCTTTATATTGTTGAGATTTATTCAACGATTCATCAGCCAAAAGCGTTTTATAATCTTCGATTTCCGAAGCTTTTCCTCCTGCCAACGAAATCATATACGTTTTCGATGTGTCTTCTTGTGTTTTTACGTTAGTAGAAGTTACTTTGTAAATCAGATTTTTTTGATCTTTCGTTACTCCAACTGGAGCTACTTTTTTTACTTGCCAAAGAAGTTCTGGCGTCATTACTTTTTGTCCCATTGCTGTTGTCGATATCAAGATACTTGCGACTAATACAGAAAATCTATTCATGTTAATTTCAAATCTAAATAATTGTAAAAGTAACAATTCTTTATCGAGAAAGGTTAAATTTATAGATAAAAAAAGACATCATCCAGTACAAATTGTACTTAAATGATGTCTCCGCTAATAATTTTTTTCAAATCGTCTAATCGATTCTTAAAATTAGGCTATATATTTTATATTAAACTACTTAATTAAAAGTTTAACTTATTTTTATGAGTAAAAACTGGAATAATTGCTCCAAAAACTAAATTTTGTTGAGAGAACACAATATCCTGTTTTGCTTTATCAGCTTTGTTTGCAGTTGTACGAATATCACTTAAGTTAGCATATCCACCCTTTAATTCGGCCTGTACAAAGAAATAATCCCAAAAAGTAAAGTTAATCCCAACCATTGCAGCTGTTGCAAAACCTGCTAAGTGAAACTCATCATAACGTTCATTACCCATCAATTTTACGTTAGAACGTGGATATAAAATCCCTGCTCCCAAACCAGCTGTTACGTTAACATCGATTCCTTTTCCATTTTTTGTGATTGGGAAATGTTGAATATTATCAAAACGACGAACCTCTAAATTAGCATAGTTCAAACCATCTGTATGCTCAAACGTTAAGAAATCTTCTGTTAATTTTTGATCGACATTATTATATGTTCCATCGTAATCTGAACCTGTATTGATGTGACCATTCATTTTTACAACTTGATCTTGATCCATCACATATTTCATGTGGTCAATCCCGAAAGAGATATTCCAATTATCCGAAACAAAGTAACCTAAACGGAAGTTATATTGCGGAATCGTCATAGAACTTGGATTGAAATACTTGATTCCAAAAGAAGTTTGACGGTCATGAGCTGCTACATTATCTAACGTAAAATCGTATCCATCTCCTTTGAACTGAATATCTGATTTTGTATACTGCGCGTGATTCCAACCCCAATAAACATAAAATTTACCTTTATTATTTTTCCCTTGCCCGAAAGTAGTTGCAACTAAAGCAACTAAAAACATTACACTTATATACTTTCTCAAAATTTAACTTTTTGCAAATTTATTCTTAAAAAAATTGTGTAAAAATGATTTATGATATCAATTTTATATCTAGACAATATTTAAAATCAATAAACATTGTTAAGCGTCATAAAATAAAATGATAAATATTTATTAAAAATGATATCCTCTATTTTGTAATTAAAAATTAAAATATATTTTTGTGACATAATGAAAGACTACCTGATAAAACATAGCATTGGAATTTTTTTCACGCTTCTTTTGGTGTTCAGTACGAACATGCAAGGGTTGGCGGGTTATGTAGATTATCAGATGAGAATGGAGCAACAAGACAAAAAAGATTCTTCTGACAATGATCAAAAAGCTTTGTTTTCTCAAACTTCAACTGAAGAAGAAAATAATCAGAAAAATTCTTCGAGCGAAATCACAGAAAAAATACATTATTTCCACGAAATAAAATTGTTTACATTTTTTAATGTGAAACAAATTACATATTCGGATTTTCATCATTCTAATGCATATGCGTCTTTAGACAATGGTGTGACAACTCCACCTCCAGAATTAGTTTAATTTTTTAATTGATTTTTTGCATCATCCTATTCAAATCTATTGAATGGACAGCAAATTTATTTTATCATTTTAAATTATTAAATAATTCATTTTAAAACTATTATGAATCTTTTTCAAAATTGGAAAAAGGACATACCTGCGAGTATTGTTGTCTTTTTCGTTGCATTGCCTTTATGTTTAGGTGTTGCGTTGGCCAGTGGTGCGCCTTTATTTGCCGGAATTATTGCGGGAATTGTAGGAGGAATTGTTGTTGGTCTTATTTCTAAATCTCAAATTGGTGTTTCTGGTCCAGCGGCTGGTTTGGTCGTTATTGTTTTAACTGCTATTACAGATTTGGGCGCTTACGAACTATTTTTAGTCGCAGTTGTTATCGCCGGAATTTTTCAAATATTACTAGGTATTCTAAAAGCCGGAGTTATTGGTTATTACTTTCCATCTTCGGTGATTAAAGGAATGTTGTGTGCGATTGGTATTTCAATTTTCTTGAAACAAATTCCGTTAGCGTTAGGCTATACAGAAACGTTTAGTTTTAGTAATTTTAGTTTAGATTTTATCACACCAGGAGCGATTATTATTACAGCAATCTCTTTATTTATCTTGATTGTTTGGGACAATATTTTAGGAAAAAAATCAAACTTTTTCAAATTATTACCAGGATCATTAGTAGCTGTATTAGTAGGTATTTTGTACCAAGTTACAATTGGTGATACCAACCACGAAGTATTTTATATCGACCACAATTTATTAGTAAAAGTTCCTGTTCCTGAAAGTGTTTCAGATTTCTTAGGACAATTTACTATGCCCGATTTCGCCTCTGGATTAACAAATCCTATGGTTTGGCAAGTTGCATTTACCATCGCAATTGTAGCATCATTAGAAACTTTATTATCTGTAGAAGCAACTGATAAATTAGATCCTTTAAAGCGTCAAACACCTACAAATCGAGAATTGATTGCACAAGGTGTCGGAAACTCTTTAGCTGGTTTAATTGGAGGTTTACCTGTTACGCAAGTTATTGTACGTTCATCTGCAAATGCAATGAGTGGCGGACTTACAAAACTTTCTACAATTACGCACGGTGTTTTATTATTAGTGAGTGTAATCTCTATTCCAATGTTTTTAAATTTAATTCCAAATGCGGTTTTAGCCTCTATCCTATTGGTTATTGGATACAAATTAGGTAATCCCAAACAATTCTTAGATATGAAAAAATTAGGAAAAGATCAGTTAATTCCGTTCGCAGTAACAGTTATTGCAATTTTGGCAACAGATTTATTAAAGGGTATCATCATTGGTCTTATTGTTGGTGTGGTTGTTTCGTTAATCAAATCGTACAACAACTCGCACGTAATGTTGGTGAAAGAAGGAAATGTTTTCCATATGAATTTTGCTGAAGAGGTAACGTTTGTAAACCGCGGTGCAATTGTAAAAGAATTAGATGGTTTGAAACCTGGTTCTAATCTTGAATTAGATGTTCGTAAAACACGAATTTTAGATTATGATATTATTGAATATTTAGATGAATTTAAAGTCAAAGCAAAAAATAATAACATTAATATTCGACTAATTTCCGAACGTGGAACAGTCGATAATCCCCCATCATTCAGAGAGTTTTTTGGTTACGTGTTGGTTGCCGGGGCTCATTAATCTGTAAAAAACATATAAAAATTAAAACACCCACAATAAAATTAAATATAATGAAAGCACATACATCAGAAACTCAAGCGACAACAACTCCAGAGAAAGCGTTAGAATTTTTAAAAGAAGGAAATGCAAGATTTGTTCAAAATTTAAAAGCGAACAGAGATTTACTTTCACAAGTGAATGACACAAGAGAGGGACAATGGCCGTTTGCGGTTGTTTTGAGCTGTATTGATAGCCGTACTTCAGCGGAACTTATTTTCGATCAAGGTTTAGGAGATATTTTTAGTGTACGAATTGCTGGTAATTTCGTTAATCAAGATATTTTAGGTTCGATGGAATTTGGAACAAATGTGGCTGGCTCTAAATTGATTGTTGTCTTAGGACACTCTAAATGTGGCGCTTTGAAAGGCGGATTAGACGCTGAAGCAATTCACAAAACTGGAATGAATAATTTGTGTCATTTGGTTGATCATTTCAATCCAATTATCGACGAAATCATTCAAGAAGGTGAAGAACGCTCTTCTAAAAATGCAGATTTATTAGAAAGATTAAATCACCAAAACGTTATACAAACCATAGAAGATATTCGTAACCAAAGTACAACCTTGAACACCTTAGAAAAAGAAGGGAAAATCAAGATAATAGGTGCAAACTACTGTGTAGATTCAGGCGTTGTAACTTGGTTATAAAACAATTAATTCTTTAGATATTTTTTAGTAATGTAAAAGCCACTCGCAGAGTGGCTTTTGTTATTTAATTAAATCTATAGTTTCTATTTTATAACCATCATAAAATATTTTATAATTATTTAATTTGTTTTTAATAATCCATTTAACATCATTCAAAACAAAATTATCTTCTAAAGCTCTAATAATATATCTATCATCAATATTAATTTCTAAAAATTTATCATCAAATAGTTTAACATTCGAAATATCCAATGACACTAATTCAAATAATTCATTATTATCAATATTAAAATTTGTAATCTTATTAAATATTTTACATCCAGATACAAATTCTATTATTACTTCATCAATTTTATCATAATAAATTGATTTATTACTAATTGAAAACTTAAACGATAATATACCCGAATATTCAATTGAATACAAACTTGCATTCAATAATAATTTATTTAATATAGATTCTACTTTTTCATTCATTATTAAATTGGCTTTTGTCTTTATAATGGTTTAAATGGTATCACTCCTTTTTTAATCAGCTCAGATTTTATTTTATCTGCGTAATTATTCGCAAACTTTTCTTTTTCCTCTTTCGGAAGATTTACATGAATATCATTTCGTTTCTCCCATTCATCAAATTCTTCATCCTCATGACCTGGTTTTTCTACTTGCTCTAAATAATGCACATAATGACCAAATTCGTGTAGTAAT